>NZ_JBEOVG010000022.1:0-107594 GCF_040295345.1 Actinosynnema sp. NPDC002837 | reverse complement strand
AACCCGACGCTCTCCCGTTCTCGATGCTCGTCGGCTCCGCCTCCGGGGGCGGGGTCTGCGGCTTACGGGTCGGGGTGCCCGACCCCCTCGGGCGGGTCGGGCACCGCTTCAGGCTCACGGAGCCGGGTACTCCGCGATGTAGACCGGAACGCCGACTCCGGTCAGGTCAGCCGGGCCGCCCACGCCGTTGACGACGTGGTCGATCACGCCCGCGCTGAGGTTGACGGTCATGATGTGGCGCAGCTTCACGCCCGGCGTCTCGGGGACCTCGAAGCCGTTCTCGGTGTGGATCGTCGGGTTGTTCTGGTTGAACACGTACACGCCCGCGCCGTGCAGGGTGTGCTCGCGGACGTGGTCGCCGACCTTGTAGCCGGCCCAGCCCTCGACGTCGCCCTTCATCCAGTCCGCCTGCGTCGGCGGGTCGTAGGGCAGCTCGTTCTGGTAGAGCACGACGGTGCCGCGCTCGCCGTTCCAGACGGTGTTGTGCCGCTGGAAGTGCTCCACGAACAAGCCGGTCGCGGTCACGTCGTCACCGTTGACGACCACGCCGGTGAGGCCCGTGTTGGTGTTCCAGCGCTGCGTGTCGGTGAAGCCCTCCACGCCGTGGTCCGCGCGCCACACCCACGTGTGGTCGATGAGCACGTGGTCGCTGTTGACCTCCAGCGCGGTGTCGACCTTGCCGACGTGCGGGCCGCCGACGCGGAAGTACACGTCCGACAGCGTGGTCGGGTTGGCCGGGTCGGCCGGCCGGTTGCCGTGCTTCTTGCCCACGCGCAGCAGCACGGGCGACAGCTCGGTGCCCGCGTCGATCGTGACGCCGGCGATGACGACGCCCGGCACGTCCGCGACGACCAGCGGGGTCGAGCCGTTCACGGCGGTCAGCGTGGCGTGCCCGAGACCGAGGACCACGGTGTCGGCCCGCTTGACCTCGATGCTGCGGGCGATGTCGTAGACGCCCGGCGTGAGCAGCAGGTGCTTGCCGCGCGCCAGCTGGTTGTTGATGTCGCGCGCCGAGTCGCCGGGCTTGGCGACGAAGAACTCCGACAGCGGGATCGTGCGGCCGGGCGTCACGCCGTTCGCCCACGACACACCGCTGGTGTCGCGCTTGGCGGCCGGGACGCGGACGTTGTAGCGGCCCTTGTCGTCGACGAACAGGTACGGCTTCTCACGGCTCAGCGACGTGGTGTCGAGCGTGGTGTAGGGCGGGTTCGGGAACGCCGCGTCGTCGGGCGCGCCCGCGACACCGGAGAACACCTGGTTCCACACGCCGTTCGACCAGCTGCCCAGCTCGCTGTTGCGGGTCAGCCACTGCTGCTGCGAGCCGTTGACGACGGCGGGCAGCCGGGAGTCGGCGATGAAGCCTCCGCTGGCGTACTGCGGGCCGGCGGTGCAGTAGTCCATCAGCGTGAACGTGCCGCTGGTGACGTTGAGCCGGCGCAGCGACACCGCCTGGGACACGGCCCAGAAGTTGGCGCCGGCGCGGCAGCCGTCCTGCCCCTTGCCGTCGATGTTGATGGTGAGGTTGCCCAGGGTGCGCCAGAAGTTCACCAGCGCCAGGCAGTTGGCCGTGCCGCCCTCGGTCAGGCAGCGGTTGTAGACCTCGACCTTGCCGTTGATCACGACGTCGGTCGGGGAGGCGCCGAGGCCCGCGATCTCGGTGTAGTAGCCGACGTTGATCTGCAACGGCCGCTCGGCCGTGCCGTAGTGACCCGGCTTGAACAGGTAGGCGTACCGCTGGGCGCCCATCTCGTTGTCGACCTGGGCGGCGTGCGTGGCGTCGAGCGCGGCCTGGATCTCGGCGACCGGCATGGACGGGTCGAACACCTTCACGTTCACGCCGAGGTCCTGCGTGCGCCGGGGCGGGTCGGCGCTCACGGCCGGCGCCGCGGCCGTGGTGGCGGCGGCCAGGGCGAGACCGAGCACGAACACCCGGCGCAGTCTCGCGGGAGCGCTCTCGCGTCTGGCGTGGCGCATGATCGTCATTGACATGCCTCTGAGGGTAGTGACGCCGACCACTCGAACGTGAGAGCGCTCTCTCAGGTTCGGGGAGGTCAGGCGTTGGCGGTGTGGAGTTGGCTATTTCTACTTCACGATCCGCTCCCGCGCCATGCCCGACGAGCACGAATTCGTCCCGGTACGACCGGGAAACGCGCGCGCGGTTCCCCTGCGCGTTGTGCTGGTCACTGAAGGTGGATCGACAGACAATCAGCGCCTTGGCGCATGCGGAACACCCGATCGCGGCGCCCCTCGGCGACGCGACCGTCAGCGACCTCCTGGACCGGGCGATCCGTCGGCCGGACGCCCACCTGCTCGACCTCGGCTGCGGCGAGGGCGCGTGGTTGCTGCGCGCGGCGCAGGAGCACGACGGCATCACCGCGGTGGGCGTGGACATCTCCGGCGCGGGGTTCGACGGGACCCTCGCCGACGCCGCCCGGCTCGGCGTGGCCGACCGGCTGGAACTCCTCCAGCAGGACGTGACCGCGTACCGGTCGGACCGCAAGGCGGACGTGGTGCTCAGCGTCGGCGCGGCCTACGCCTTCGGCGAGCTGCTGCCCGCCCTCGCCGCCGCGCGGGGCCACCTCGCCGAGGACGGCGTGGTAGTGCTCGGCGACTGCTTCTGGGAACGCGAGCCGAGCCCGGAGCTGCGGGCGGAGCTGGAGGACGGCCCGCAGAAGTACGCCGACCTGGCGACCACGGTCGCGCGCGTGGTCGCCGACGGCTGGACCCCGGTGCACGGCCACGTGAGCACGCTCGCGGAGTGGGACGAGTACGAGTGGAGCTGGACCGGCTCGCTGGCCGCGTGGGCGCTGGACCACCCCGACCACCCGGACCGCGAGCAGGTGCTCGCCACCTCCGCCGCGCACCGGGACAGCTGGCTCAACGGCTATCGCGGCGTGCTCGGCTTCGTCACCCTCGTGCTGCGGCCGACGCCGTAGGGAGCGCGAGCGCTATCACGACGGGGGTCGACCAGGCCCCGGCCGACAGCCCGGTCATGCCGTCGCGGCCCGCACGCCGCCGGACGTGACGCCCGGCGGCGTGCGGTGTCCTACCCGGCCGGCTCGGGCGGCAGCTTGTCGGGCGTGGCCACGATGTCCACCCGCCGGACCTTCCCGTCGTGGACGGTGAAGGAGCAGACGAACCTGGTGGCCGTGCCGGTCGTCGCGGCGAACCCGGGACCGCCGTTCACCGCGATCGGCGTGATGCCCTGACCGGCGGGCATCTTGCGGTGCACGGCGACCAGGAACCACGCCACCCGGTCCGCGCCGAGCACCGGCCGACGGGCCACCCCGCGCAGGCCGCCGCCATCGCTGGTCAGCACGACGTCCGGGTCGAGCACGGCCAGCAGGCCGCGCAGGTCGCCGTGGCCGACGGCGCGCAGGAACGCGTCGACGGCGCGGCGGTGCTCGACCGTGCCGACGTCGACCCTCGGCGCGCCGGCCGCGACGTGCGCCCGGGCCCGGACGGCCAGTTGCCGCACGGCGGCCGGACTGCGGCCGACGACGCCGGCGATCTCCGGGAACGGCATGCCGAACACCTCGTGCAGCACCCACGTGGTGCGTTCGGCGGGCGTGAGGGTTTCGAGCACGACCATGAGCGCGAAGCTCACCGCGTCGTCCAGCGTCACCCGATCCGCCGGGTCGTCGGCGACGGGGTCCACCAGCGGCTCGGGCAGCCAGGGCCCGACGTACTCCTCGCGCCGCACCCGCGCGGACCGCAGCACGTCCACCGCGCGTCGCGCCACCGCCACCACCGCCCACGCCTCGACGTCGCGGACGGTCTCCTGCTCGTCGGCGGCGGCCAGCCGCAGCCAGCAGTCCGACACCACGTCCTGCGCCTCGGCGACCGTGCCGACCAGGGAGTACGCGACACCGACCAGCCGTGGCCGCAGGCGGGTGTACTCGGCGGCCAGCCGGGCGACCCGATCGGCGGCGGGGTCGGTCGCGGGGTCGGCGACCCGGTCGGCGGCGGGGCCGGTCGCGGGGCGGGTGCGGCGGTCGGTCACGGGCCCACCGTCTCCAGGTACTCGGCGAACGTCTCCCTGCCCTCGGTGTACTCGCCCGCCGGGCACAGCGCGCCCGTGGACAGCCCGGCCGGACCCTCCGCCGCCTCCTCGACCCGCACCGCGTCACCCCGCCGCGCCACCACCCGCCGGGCCATGTCGACCACCCGGATCCGCTCCGGCCCCGCGATCGGCAAGGCCAGCCCTTGCGGCTCACCCACCGCCAGCTCCACCAGCCGCGCCGCCACGTCGGCCGTCGACACCGGCTGCGACAGCATCGGCGGCACCTGCGCCACCGGGCCGGTCGCGCCCGCCAGCACCTGCCACGCGAACTCGAAGAACTGCGTGGCCCGCAGCACCGTCCACGGCACCGGCCCGGCCGCCACCAGCGCCTCCTGACGCCGCTTGCCCAGGTAGTAGTCGAGGTCGACCACGTCCGAGCCCACGATCGACAGCACCACCAGGTGCCGCACGCCCGCCCGCGCCGCCGACGCCAGCAGGTGGCCGGTGCCCTCGGTGAAGAAGCGCTCGACCTCCTCCAGGCTCCGCCAGTTCGCCGGGTTCGACACGTCGACCACCGCCTCGGCCCCCGCCAGCGCCGCGTCGAGCCCGGCGCCGGTGAGCAGGTCGACCCCGTCGGCACGGCTCAGCACCACCGGCTCGTGCCCGACCCGCCGCACCTCGTCGACCACCCGACGCCCCGCCGCGCCCGTACCGCCGACCACCGCGATCCTCATCATCGAACCCGTCCTCGTGATCTGCCGGAAAACCTTGTCACGGACAGGACGACCCGGCCGGCGCGGACTGTGACATCACCCGGTCTCAGTCACTCCCCCGGGCCAGCCGGGACGGCCACCAGATGCGCCTGCCCACGTCCACGCCCAGCGCCGGCACCAGCAGCGACCGCACCACGAACGTGTCCAGCAGCACGCCGAACGCCACGATGAACGCGATCTGCGCGAGGAACAGGATGGGCAGCACCGCCAACGCCGAGAACGTCGCCGCGAGCACGACCCCCGCCGAGGTGATCACCCCGCCGGTGATGGTCAGCCCGCGCAGCACGCCCGCCCGCGTGCCCAGCTCGGCGGACTCCTCGCGCACCCGCGTCATCAGGAAGATGTTGTAGTCGATCCCCAACGCCACCAGGAACACGAACCCGAACAGCGGCACCACCGGGTCGGCGCCCGGGAAGTCGAAGATCCCGTTGAACACCAGCGCCGCCACGCCGATGGTCGCGGCGAACGACAGCACCACCGTGGCGATCAGCAGCAACGGCGCGAGCAGCGACCGCAGCAGCAGCGCCAGCACCAGGAAGATCACCAGCAGCACGATCGGGATGATCACCAGCCGGTCGCGTTCGGACGTGAGCTGCGTGTCCAGCTGGGTGGCGGTGGGCCCGCCGACCTTGGCGTCGGCGTCCGGCACCGCGCGCACGGCCTCACGCAGCCGTTGCACGGTCGCCAGCGCCGCCTCGGAGTCCGCCGGGTCCTCCAGCACGACGTCGAGCCGCACCAGCCCCGCCGCCTCGCCCGCCGGCCGCACCGAGGACACGCCGTCCACGTCCGCCGCACCCGCCACCGCCTGCGCCTGCCCCGCACGGGCCAGCACGACGGTCGGCGCGCCGCTGCCGCCCGGGAAGTGGCGGGACAGCACCTCCTGCCCGGCCACCGAGTCGACCTCGGTGAGGAACACGTCCGACTGCGCCGTGCCCGACGCCTTGAGCTGCGGCACGAACGCCACGCCCACCAGCAGCACCACCGTCGTCACGACCCACGTCGCGCGCGGCCGGGCGGAGATCACGCGGGCCACCCGCGCCCACAGCCCGCTCGCCTCCGGGTGCGGCGAGCCGAGCTTCGGGCGCAACGGCCAGAACGCCGACCGCCCCAGCAGGACCAGCACGGCGGGCAGGAACGTCACCGAGGCGAGCAGCGCCGCGCCGATCCCGATCGCCGCCACCGGGCCGAGGCCCTTGTTCGAGTTGAGGTCGCTGAACAGCAGGCACAGCACACCGAGCACGACCGTGCCCGCCGACGCGGCGATCGGCTCGATGGTGGCCCGCCACGCCACCCGCATCGCCCGGTAGCGGTCCTCGGTGTCGCGCAGCTCCTCGCGGAACCGGGACACCAGCAGCAGCGCGTAGTCCGTCGCCGCGCCGAACACCAGGATGAACAGGATGCCCTGGCTCTGGCCGTTGAGGTCGATCACGTCGCCGTCCGCGAGCAGGTACACGGCGAGGCTGGCCACCCCGAGCGCGAACACCCCGGACAGCAGCACCACCAGCGGCAGCAACGGGCTGCGGTAGACGAGCACGAGGATCAGCGCCACCACCGCGCCCGCGACCAGGAGCAGCAGGCCGTCGATGCCGCCGAACGCCTCCTTCAGGTCGGCGACCTGCGCGGCGGGCCCGGTCACCAGCACGGTGAGCCCCTCGGGCGGGTCCGTCAGCTTCGCCCGGATGGCCTCCACCGCGCCGGCCGGGTCGCCCGGGTCGACGGCGACGACGACCTGCGCGGCCTGGTCGTCGCGCGGTGACGGGATCACCGGCGACGCCTCGCCGGGGAACTCCCGGCCGCCCAGGTAGTCGCGGTCGGCCGGGGTGAGGCCGGAGGCGCGTTCGGCCACCACGACCGCGGGCAGGCCGCGCGCGTCGCCGAACGCCTTGACCCGCTCGGACACCTCCGTCGCCTCGGCGGAGGCGGGCAGGAACGCGGTGCTGTCGTTGACCGCGACCTCGCTCAGCTTGCCCGCGAACGGGCCGGAGAACCCGCCGAGCGCCAGCCACGCGACCGCCACGAGGGCGGGCAGCAACCAGCGCGTGCGGGACCGGGTCGTGTGCACGGGACAATGACCTCCGAGACCATGTAGTTCGACGATCCAATAATTCGACCGTCGAAACAATAACGGGAGGGCGCATGGCCGACCACTCGGTCCTGGTCAGGTTGCTCCGGCAGCTCACGGTCGAAACCGACCGGTTCGTGGAGATCTTCGGCGAGCGGCAGCGGATGCACCGAACCGACCTCGACGCGCTCGCGGTGATCATGGACGCGCGGTGGGGCGACGAGCCGATGTCGCCGACCAGGCTGGCCGAGGCCCTGCACCTGAGCGCGTCCGCGACCACGTCCGTGCTCGACCGGCTGGAGGCGTCCGGGCACGTCGAACGCGCGCGCAACCCCCACGACCGGCGCAAGGTCGAGCTGCGCGTCCCGGCCAAGGCGCTGGAGCTGGGCCGCGACTTCTTCGAGCCGCTGGACCACGCGTTCACCCGTGCGTGGCGGCAGTTCGACGACGCCGACAAGGAGGTCATCGCCCGGTTCCTGACCGCGAGCATCGACGCGACCGTGGCGGTGCGGGCGGGGCTGACGCGGTCACCGGACCCGAAGTCATCCTCGCCGGACCCGCAGTGACCAGCGGGTAACCGGACCGCGCCGAACCCAAAGCGACAAACTCTCACGAGTGGAGATCCTCTTCTCTAGCCTCGGCTCGCACGGGCACACGTTCCCCTTGGTGCCCCTGGCCATCGCCGCCCGCGAGCAGGGCCACGACGTCACGTTCGCGACCACCGACACGTTCGCGAAAGCCCTGACCGCGCTCGGCATCGAGCACGTCACGGGCGGGATGGACATGCTCGACGCGTTCGAGCTCGGCAACGCGAGCCCCGCCGCGCGCAAGGCGGCGGACTTCGACCCCAGGCGCGTGTCGAAGGTGTTCGGCTCGATCCTGGCGCGCCGCCACGCCGCGGACCTGGTCCCGATCATCGTCGAGCACAAGCCCGACCTGGTCGTGCACGAGGTGGCCAACGTCGGCGTCGCGCTCGCGGCCAGGGCCACCGGCGTGCCCGCGGTGTGCCACTCGTTCGGGAGGTACTGGCGACCCAGCGGCCCGATGGAGGACATCCGCCTGCACCTGGCCGAGGTCGCCGCGGAGCACGGCGTGGAGCTGCCCGACGGCGACGTCATGCGGTTCGGCAACCCCTACCTGGACATCTGCCCTCCCTCGTTGCAGGACCCGGACTTCCTGGCCACCGCGACGGACCGCGTCCCGCTGCGGCCGGTGGCGTTCGCCGAGCCCGGCGTGCTGCCGCCGTGGGTGCTCGACCACCGCGAACCGCTGGTGTACCTGACCCTGGGCACGGCGTTCACCACGGTGGACGTGCTGCGCACCGCCATCGGGGGCCTCGCCGCGCTGGACGCGAAGGTGCTCGTGTCCACCGGCACGGTCGTGCAGGTGGGCGACCTGGGCGACCTGCCGGACAACGTCGTCGTGCGGGAGTGGCTGCCGCAGGCCGACCTGCTGCCGCACGCGGACCTCGTGGTGCACCACGGCGGCGCCGGCACCACGATGGGCACGTTGGGCGCGGGCGTGCCGCAGCTGATCCTGCCGCAGGGCGCCGACCAGTTCGGCAACGCCGCGATGGTGACCGAGGCCGGGCTGGGCGACCAGGTGCTCGGCGCGGAGGTGGCGGTCGAGGTGATCGCCGACAAGGCGCGCCGCCTGCTCACCGACGACGCCGTGCTCGACGCGGCGCGGGCGATGGCCGACGAGGTCGCCGCCATGCCGTCGCCGGCCGACGTGGTGAGCGTGCTGCCGGACTACGCCTGACCGCGGCGCGGACGCCGTGAGGTGATCTTCGCCTCACGGTGCGAAGAGCGCCAATCGGACGAAATTCACCCATCGTGGAAAAAATCTCGCTACGCTCGAACCAGTGCGAATCCTCTTCTCCAGCCTAGGTTTACACGGACACACCTACCCGCTGCTGCCGCTGGCGATCGCCGCCCGCGAGCTGGGCCACGACGTCTCCTACTTCACCGGCGCCGCGTTCGCGAACGCCCTGACCTCGCACGGCATCGAGCACGTCGTGGGCGGCATGGACCTGCGCGCGGCGTTCGAGCTCGCGAACGAGGGCGTCGCCGTGGGCAAGCCGCAGGACGCCGACCCGGCCCGGATCGCGGCCGCGTTCGCCTCGGTGCTGCCGCGCAACTTCGCCGCCGAGCTCGCGCCGGTCATCGCCGACCTCAAGCCCGACCTGGTGGTGCACGAGCTGGGCAACCCCGGCGCGGGACTGGCCGCGAAGGTGGCCGGCGTGCCCGGGCTGTGCCACTCGTTCGGCCGGATGTGGCAGGCGGACCAGTTCGCGAGCACCGCGCGCGGGCACCTCCTCGACGTCGCCGCGGAGCTCGGTGTCGAGATCCCCGAGGACGACGTCATGGGGCTCGGCAACCCGTACATCGACATCTGCCCGCCGTCGGTGCAGGACCCGACGTTCCTGGCCACGGCGCGCCACCGGATCCCGCTGCGGCCGGTGCCCTTCGCGGAGCCGGGCGAGCTGCCGCCGTGGGTGCTCGAACACCGCGAACCGCTGGTGTACCTGACGCTGGGCACGGCGTTCGGCGAGACGGGCGTGCTGCGCACCGCCATCGACGGCCTCGCCGCCGTGGGCGCCAAGGTCCTCGTCGCCGCCGGACCCACGGTCGACGCCGGCGCGCTCGGCGAGCTGCCGGACGACGTCGTCGTGCTCCCGTGGGTGCCGCAGGCGGACCTGCTGCCGCACGTGGACCTCGTGGTGCACCACGGCGGCAGCGGCACGACGATGGGCACGTTCGGCGCGGGCGTGCCGCAGCTGATCCTGCCGCAGGGCGCCGACCAGTTCAGCAACGCCGCCGTGGTCACCGAGGCCGGGCTGGGCCGGCAGCTGCTCGGCGCGGACGTGACCGCCGAGGCGATCGCGACCGAGGCGCGGCGCCTGCTCGCCGACGAGGCGGTCCTCGGCGCGGCGCGGGCGATCGCCGACGAGGTGGCCGCCATGCCGTCGCCGCACGACGTGGCCCGCACCCTGCCCGACTACGCCTGACACCGCGCACCCGCCTGACCGCGCAACCCCGGGGGTCGCGGTCAGGCGGGCACCGTGAAGAACTGGTGCGGCTGGAACACGCAGATGTTGGCGTCGCTCTGCACGTTGCCGTCGGTGATCTCCACGAAGTAGCCGTAGGACCTGCCCGGGTCGAGCGGGACCGGCAGGGCGACCCCGCCGCGGTTGAGGCCGGTGGTCGGCTCGCCCGACCGGACCGCGTCGAGGTAGATGTTGTCCCACCACAGCAGGCGTTGCGTGTCGAACTCGCGCAGCGTGCCGCCCTCGGCGAGCCGGAACACGTAGAACGCGTCCGGGCCGCCCAGCTCGTCCAGGGTGAGCCAGTCGACCCGCCGCACGGCGCCGGTGGGTTCGGCGGTGCGCGACGGCGTGAACGCGTCGAGGACCTTCGCCCGGTTCTCCCGGTAGACCGGCACGATCCGGTCCGTCGGCTCCTGGCGCTGCACGCGCGACCGGCTCGTCACCGAACCGTCCTTCGCGGTGACCTCGATCGTGTACTCGCCCTCCGGCAGGTACCCGGTCGGCAGGTTCACCATGTACCAGTAGAAGCCGATGGCGGAGTCGTGGATGTGCCCGTTGAGGTTGCGCTGGGTGAAGGGCTCGTTGGCGAACTCGACCCGGTAGCCACCCGGCCCGCGGGCCACGATCGACTCGATCAGCTCCGGCGTCGGCCTGTCGGTCGGGTGGAACGACACCAGGAACTTGTGCTGCTCGCGCGGCAGGCCGGAACCGTCGAAGTCCCAGTAGACGTTGCAGGCCATGCTGTCGTAGATCCGCACCGAGTCCATGCCGCCAGTCTCGGCGGGTCGGCGGGCCCGGCGCATCGGTGTGACCACCCACCCGCAGCCCTGCTTAACACGTAAGTCCGGGCCACTCATCGCAACTATCGCGCCGCTCGTCGTGAGGCGCTTGACCGGTTAATCGACCCGCTGCCACGGTCGGCGACGCCACCAAAGACGACCGGCGTTGGGAGACCTTCATGGCAAGACACGTGGGGACACTGGCCGTGGTAGCCGCGCTCGTGGCGACGGCCGTGCTGCCGTCGGCCGCGACCGCGCACGGCAGGCCCTGGGTGGCCGGCTGGGCGGCGAGTCCCGTGGTGGGCAGCGAGATCCCGTGGAGCGACTGCCCGGCGGGCGAGGGGCTGCGGGACCAGACCGTGCGCAACGTGGTGTTCCTCAGCGCCGGCGGCGGGTCGGTGCGGGTCCGGGTGACCAACGCGTTCGGCACGACGCCGTTGCGGGTGGGCCGCGCGACGGTCGCCGTGCAGCAGTCTGGTGACGCGGCGGTGCCCGGCACGTTGCGCGCGTTGACGTTCAAGGGCAGGCGGGACGTCACGGTGCCGGCCGGCCGGGAGGTCTTCAGCGACCCGGTCCGGCTGGACGTCGAGGCGCTGTCCACGCTGCTGGTGAGCGCCTACGTGCCGGAGGCCACCGGCCCGCTGACCAACCACCCGTTCACCGCGCAGGGCAACTACCTGGCGCCCGGCGACCGGACCGGCGCGCTGTCGGGCGGGTTCCGGGACACGCCCTGCTGGATGGTCGTCAACGGCGTCGACGTCGCACCCGCGCGGCGGGTCGCGGGCACGGTGGTGGCGTTCGGCGACTCGATCACCGACACCGCCAACACCACCGGCAACGCGAACCGCCGCTGGCCGGACTTCCTGGCCAGGCGGCTGAACGCGGTGCCGGGGCGCACGCTGTCCGTGGTGAACGCGGGCCTGGGCGGCAACCGCCTCATCGCCGACCGGGACGAGCCGTTCTGGGGCGTCGCGGGCGTCACGCGGGTGCGGCGCGACGTGCTGTCGCAGACCGGCGTCAAGGCGATGATCCTGCTGGAGGCGGTCAACGACATCGGCTACAGCGCGTCGGCCGAGGACCTGATCGCCGGGCACCGGGACGTGATCGCGCAGGCGCGGGCCGCGGGCGTGAAGGTCTACGGCGGCACGATCCTGCCGTTCAAGGGTTCCTTCATCTGGACCGAGGAGCGCGAAGCGACCTGGCGCGCGCTCAACGACTGGATCCGCACGTCCGGCGAGTTCGACGGCGTGGTGGACTTCGCCGCCGCGACGGGCGTGCCCGGCGACCCGGCCACGCTGAACCCGGCCTACGACAGCGGCGACCACCTGCACCCGAACGACGCGGGCACGGAAGCCATGGCGAACGCCGTCGACCTGGCCATGCTGCTGCGCCGCTGAGCCGCTGCGCTGTCCGGGGTGGGTCCGCTGTCGGCGAACGCCCCGGACAGCACGGCCCGCGCGAGAGCACGATTGAGTGCGTAATCGTGTAATCGAGGGAGGCGCCGATGGATCCGCTGGACGCCTACTCGCAGGCCGTCATCGCGGTCGCGAAGTCGGTCACGCCGCACGTGGCCAGCGTGCGCATGCCGCGCGGGACCGGGTCGGCGGTGGTGTTCACCGACGACGGCTACCTGCTGACCAACGCGCACGTCGTCGGCGGCGGGCGGGACGGCACGGCGGTGTTCGCCGACGGCGCCGAGTCGCCGTTCACGGTCGTCGGCGCCGACCCGCTCGCCGATCTCGCCGTGCTCAAGGCGTCGGCGGAGGCCCCCGGCGCGGCGAGGTTCGGCGACGCCGACCACCTCCAGGTCGGCCAGCTCGTCATCGCCGTCGGCAACCCGCTGGGCCTGGCCGGCTCGGTGACCGCCGGGGTGGTCAGCGCGCTGGGCCGCGCGGTGCCGGTGAGCAACGGCCGGGCCGGACGCGTGATCGAGGACGTGATCCAGACCGACGCGGCGCTCAACCCGGGCAACTCCGGCGGCGCGCTGGCCAACTCCGCCGGCGAGGTGGTCGGCATCAACACCGCGTTGGCGGGCATCGGCCTCGGCCTGGCCATCCCGATGAACAGCACCACCCGGCGCATCCTGTCGACCCTGATGGTCGAGGGCCGGGTGCGGCGGGCCTACCTCGGCGTGATCGGCGCCCCCGCGCCGCTGCCGGACGCCGTCGCCGAGCGCACCGGGCAACGCGCGGGCGTCCGGCTGGTGCAGGTCGTGCCGGGCGGTCCGGCCGAGCGGGCGGGGCTGCGCGACGGCGACCTGGTGCTCAGCGTGGCGCGCACGCCGGTCAGCGACGCCCAGGGCATCCAGCGGCAGCTGTTCGCCGAGGCCATCGGCCTACCGCTGCCGGTGACGGTCCTGCGCAACGGCGCGATGGTCGACGTCATCGCCACGCCCAGCGAGCTCACCACGTAACGCCATCGCGAACCGCCGGTGCTCGCGCACCCTCGCAAGTTCCCGCCGCGACCGCGCCCCGTCCGCCTGATCGGCGCGCGCGACCTCCCGTACCCCTTCCCCGTCCGCCCGATCGACGCGCGTGACCTCCCGCCGCGACACCGCCCGGTCGGCGTGCGAGGGCTCCCCACGCGCCCCCGCCTCCTCCACCCGACCAGCGCGCGGGAACGCTTGCGCCACGCGCGGACCGGGGCGGGGCACGACGGCGCGCGCCGCCCCGTCGGCGATCACCCGCAGGTGGTGGTCGCTCTCGGCGAAGCCCATGGCGCGGTACCAGCGCACCGTCGGCGGGTCGTCCCGGGTCCAGGCGTCCAACGTGGTCGCCCCCAACGCCGTGGCCCGAGCACGCGCCCGCGACAGCAGCGCGCCGCCGATCCCCCGGTGCTGGTGGTCGGGGTGCACGGCGATCGTCTCGATGGTGGCCAGCTCGCCGTCGACCGCCAGGTCGAGGATGCCGACCACCACGTCACCGTCCACCGCCACGAGTTCCGCGCCGGACACCGCCGGCTTCGCCGCGACCGCGTCGTCGTGCCACGCGGTTCCCAGGAAGGACGACACCCGGCACCGCAGCCACGACGGTTCGTCACCGGCGACGTAGTCGCGCACCGCGTACCCCATCGCGACAGCCTGCCCGATCGCCTCCACCCAGGTGCACTGATTTCTCCGATCGCCGAGGGCGGACCACCTGAAAGAAGGTGCACGTCGTCGACAGGCCGGCCGGATTCCCGGCCGACGGCAACCATCCGCGCACGCCGACTGGTAGTAGGTGCGTCGGACGAGGCGAAGGGCCGTGGTGGTGGGAGTACCCGAGGGGTTCGAGGAGTTCGTGGCGGGGGCGTCACCACGCCTGCTGCGCACGGCGTTCCTGTTGACCAGGGACAGGGGGCACGCGGAAGACCTGCTGCAGACGGCGCTGGCGCGGGCGTGGCGGGCGTGGCGGCGGGTGCAGGGCGACCCGGAGCCGTACGTGCGCCGGATCATCGTCAACACCTATGCCACCTGGTGGCGCCGCAAGTGGCGCGACGAACGGCCGACCGACGTGCTGCCCGAGCCGGTCGGCGCGTCCCCGGAGGCCGCCGTCGACCAGCGCGACTGGCTGTGGCAGGCCTTGGGACGCCTCCCCCGCCGCCAACGCGCCGTGGTCGTGCTGCGGTTCTACGAGGACCTGACCGAAGCACAGGCGGCGCACGCCCTCGGCGTCTCCGTCGGCACGGTGAAGAGCCAGACCAGCAAGGCGCTGGCCCGGTTGCGGCTGGACGACACCATCACCCGGGAAGGGGTGCGGCGATGAACCTGACCGACCTCACCGAGGTGCTGCGCCACCACGCCGAACTGCCGCCCGACGCCGCGCACGGCCCCCGCATGTCCGGTATCCAGGCCAGGGTCGAGGCCTCACGGCGGCGACGGGTGGTGGCGGCGGTCGCGGCCTCGCTCGTGGCCGTGCTGGGCGTGGCCTTCGCGTTGCGGACGCCGGTCCAGCGCGAGTCCCAACCCGCCGAGCCGAAGCCGATCGTGTTCTCCGAGCACCACGAAGGCACGCGGATCGTCGCGCAGACGTCCGGCCGGGCGCCCGCGTCGGCCATCACCCTCCGGTTCGCGCCCACCACGCCCGACCCGAAGCTGTTCATCGCCTGCGACGCGAACGACGACGACAAGCAGATGTACGCCACCCTCGTCGTCAACGGCGTGCCGTACGGCGACGGCCTGACCTGCGGACCCCCGATGAACGTCACCTTCGAGTGGGCGAAGCACGGCATCGGGGTCGGCACGCCCGTGACGGTGACCCTGTCGGCGGGAGAGCAGCTCTGGGACGAGGAGGAGCGGTGGCCGCACTCCGGCCCGATGCCGCCCGACGCCACTTTGGGCCTGGCCGTCGGCGTCCCGGTCGCGCCCGAGGACTACCCGTTCCCGCCCCGCCCGGAGACCTTGGAGCCCATCGACCCGGCGCTGGACAACACCAACCCGGGCCAACGGAGGGTCTACGAGCTGCGAGCCGACCCCGACCAGCCGAACGGCACGTGGCGGAGCACCGTGAGCCTGCCGGGCCGGCCGGTCTACGTCGGGGTGGCCGTCAACACCCCGGGCCGCATCCGGGTGCTGGTCAACGGGGTCGAGGTGATCGAGCACGCCACGTGGGCCTACCGGTCCTCCTACCTGATGGACACCAGTCAGGAGTACTGGGAGGTCGCGGTGGAGCCGGGGGCCACGGTGGACCTCACGGTCATCGTCGAGCGCACCAGCGGCGACTGGGCCGTGGTCCTCAAGGAGACGTGAGCGGTGGGCCGTGCGAGGATCCCGCCATGGTCATCGAGGTGCACGACGTTCCCGCGGAGAAGCACTTCGCGGCCGTGGTCGACGGCACGACGGCGGGCAAGGCGGTCTACCTCCGCACGCCCGACCTGATCGTGTTCACCCACACCGAGGTGGAGCCCGCGTTCGAGGGCAAGGGCGTCGGCAGCGCGCTCGCCCGCGCCGCGCTCGACCAGGCGCGGGCGTGGGAGCTGCCCGTGCTGCCGCTGTGCCCGTTCATCAAGGGCTACATCGAGCGGCACCGCGAGTACGTCGACATCGTCTACCGCGCGCCGAAGAGCACCGCCGTGGACTGAGCGCTCAGCGGAACGACGCGGTGAAGCAGGCGAGCCGGGCGCCCGCGCTGCCCGCCCGGCCGTGCTCGGTCGCGGTGGTCGGCTGCTCGTGCAGCACGATCGAGGACGGCGCGCGGTCGTCGAACGCGAACGGCACGGTGGTCTCGGCCAGGCCGTTGCCCTGGCCGTCGGTGGTCAGCTCCAGCCAGATCTCGTTGCGCGGGTTGGCGTAGGCCGGGTCGACCGACGGCCGCTCGGGCGTCGCGGCGGGGTCGACCTCGTGCTGGTAGTGCGGACCGGCGTCGGTGCCGTTCTTGCCGCACGGGTCGGTGTGCGCGTGGACGGCGTACCCGCGGTCGGGCTGGAGCAGGCCGGCGGACAGCCGCACGGTCGTCGCGCCGTCGCCCGGGACCACCTCCAACTCCAGCTCCGCGCCGGGCGGCGCGGCCTCGGGGTCGTAGGTGAACGCCACGTCCGCCGCCTCGACCGGGGCGAGCACACCGATCTCCCGGACGCCCACCTCTTCCTCCGACGACCTGGCGTCGTCCGGTCCCGGGTCGCCGCCGCACCCCACCGCCACGCTGAGCGCGGCTACGACGAAGACGATGCGCATGCCGGTTCCCTCCACGCGTCCGCTGCGATCGCCGCTCGACTACCCTCGCCGCTCCGGGTGAAACCGCGCGCGTGGCGGACCACTCGGCCGAGTGGTTCGGCACTGGTCCGCCGGACGCGGGGAAACCTCGTGGTGCCACGTCGCCGCCCGCCGAGAGGGCGGCGCACCGGGACCCGAGGGGGTTCGATGAGCACCCGCACCCTGATCGCCGCCCTCGCGTGCACGGCGGCGTTCCAGGCGCCGATCGCGCACGCGGCCGACGAGCCCGGCGCGTTGATCGCGTGCGGCACGACCGCGGAGGACCGCGTCACCTCGCGCGGCGAGGCGCTGACCCGGTCGCAGTCCTGGTTGGACGCCGGGGTGCCGTACAGCCAGCAGGCCTGTCACCAGAACGAGCACGGCAGCTACCGCACCGACTGCTCGGGCTACGTCTCGATGGCGTGGGGCCTGACGCACTCCCGCACCACGGTCACGCTCGGCGACGTGGCCACCCCGATCGCGCACGCCGACCTGCGCCCGGGTGACGCGCTCATCACCTCCTACCACGCCGCGCTGTTCGTGCGCTGGGCCGACGACGCGAAGTCGGAGCCGGTCGTGCGCGAGCAGACCGGCCCCGACGGCGCGCCTCCCGTGGAGCGGAAGTGGACGGCGCAGGCGGCGAGCGCCTACACCGCGATCCGCTACTACCGGGTCACCGAGGACTGACGCCTCAGCTCTGGCAGGGCGCCCCGTTCAGCGTGAACGCGGTCGGCTTCCCGTTGGCGCCGGTCCAGCTGCCGAGGAACCCGAACGACACCGAGCCGCCCGGCGCGATCATGCTGTTCCACCCGGCGTGGCGCACACTCACCGCCGCGCCGGTCTGGGTGTGGGCGCCGCCCCACAGCTGCGTGATCCGCTGACCGTCGGGGAAGGACCACTCCAGCGTCCACGCGGTGATCGCGGTGGCGCCCCGGTTGGTGATCCGGACCTCGCCCTGGAAACCGCCCTGCCACTGGCTACCGATCGTGTAAGCGACCGCGCACGTCGCCGGCGGCACCGTAGTGGTGGTAGTGGTAGTGGTCGTTGTTGTGGTCGTGGTCGTGGTCGTGCTGGTGGGTCCGCCGATCTTGCTCGGGTCCACCACGCCCCAGTACGCGTCCTTGGCCTGCAACCGCGTGTCGAACAGCAACGGGTGGTCCTTGCGGGTCACCGGGAAGCTGTCCAGCCACGTGTTGTCGTCCGCCAGGCCCCACACCGTCACCGAGCTGATGTGCTGCGAGTACTTCTTGTAGAGCTCGAAGAAGTCCCGGTACCGGTAGGCCTGCGTGAGCAGCACCTCGGCGGGCGGCGTGGGGTAGGACTGGCTGTTGTCGGTGTAGATCGAGACGTCCATCTCGGTGATCTGCTGGTCGATGCCGAGCGGCACGAACTTGGCCAGCATCGCCTCGGTCTCCGCCAACGACGGCCACTGCACGTTGACGTGCATCTGGTGGCCCACCGCGTCGATCGGCACGCCCTCCGCGCGCAGCTTCACGATCAGGTCGTGCAGCTTGTCGCGCTTCGACGGGACGTTGGTGTTGTAGTCGTTGATCACCAGCCGGGCGTTCGGCGCGACCTCGCGGGCCACCCGGAACGCCGTGCGCAGGTAGTCCAACCCGGTGATCTCGAACCACTTGCTGCGGCGCAGGCCGTCGGCCTGGTTCTCGTCGATGACCTCGTTGACCACGTCCCACACCGGGATGTCCGCGCCGAAGTGGCCGACGACGCCGCGGATGTGGGCCTCCAGCCGGGACAGCAGCAGCGCCTTGTTCTCCGGGGTGGCGGTCATGTCGTTGCCCGCCGCGTCCTTGAACACCCACGCCGGGGTCTGCTGGTGCCACACCAGCGTGTGGCCGCGCACGGCCGCGCCGTTGGCCTTCGCCCAGGCGACGAGGGCCTCCGCGTCGGCGAAGCGGAAGGTGCCCTCGGTGGGCTCGGTGGCGTCCCACTTCAACGTGTTGCCGGGCGTGATCGAGTCGAAGTGCTTGGCGAGCAGCTGCCCGTGGTTGTTGAGCAGCTCCGCGTTCCCCACGGCGGCGCCCACGGCGAAGTGGTCGGCCAGCACGTCCTTCACCGACGGGATGTCGGTCTGGATCGGCGGCAGCGGCGTGTAGGAGAGGGAGAAGTCGTCGATGTGCAGGGACGCCGTGGCGCTGCCCAGCTCGACGTACGTGCCGAGGAAGTCGACGTCGGCGGCCAAGGTGTAGCTGCCGCGCAGGTTGACCCAGCCGTCCGCGGTGACCGCGGTGTCGCCCACGACCTGGTCGTAGCTCGGGGTGCCGGCGGTGCGCCGTTCGACGGACAGGCGGGCCTGCGTCGCCGCCTCACCCGCGGCCAGGCGCACCCAGACCGAGAGGTCGTAGCGGATGCCCTTCTGCACCTTCTCCAGCAGGTTCAGCGTCGGACCCTGCCAGCTCTGGGCACGTCCGGTGACCGCGAGGCTGTGCGTGCCGCCGTGGGCCACCGCGGTGCTCGGCGCGACCACCTCGCTCGCCCTGCCCGTCCAGCCTTGCGCCGTGCCGTCGTCGAACGTGCTGGAGACGACGACCACGGGTTCGTCGGCGGCTGCTCGGGGGCTCGCGTGCGCCGCCAACGTGACCAGGCCGGCCAGGACCGAGGTCGCGAGCACACCGGCGAGAACTCTCCTCATCGAGAATCCCTCTTCCGTCGGACGCGTTCTGGGAGCGCTCCCAGAACATCTCGCCCGGACTATAGGCAGGCCCGCCGACCCCCGCCCAGCCGCCGTTCAGCCCAAACGCCTTGGTCGGCTCGGAACCTGCGCCGGCACATCGCGCAGCCGCCGGCCCACGGCCCCAGGTCGGTGCTCGACCAGTCCCGGCACCGCTCGAACCGGCCCGGTCGGGGCGCGAACGCGGTGGAGTGCCGCACGTCCTCGGGACGTCATCGCCCGACCGACCACGTCGGCCGCGACCGGTTTCGACCGGTCGCCGGTGGCAAACCAGGGATCGACCGCGCACCGGCCGCCAAGGGGTGGAGGAAGTCGTGTTCATCGACGAGGACGTGCCGATCCCGCTGGACGGGGTCCGCCTGGACGCCCGGCTCTCGATGCCGACCCGCCGCAGCGGCGTGGTGGTGTTCGCGCACGACGGCGGTCCGCACCCCCGAGGCGACCTGCACGTGGCCCGCACGCTCCAGCGGGAGCACCTGGCCACCGTGCTGGTCGACCTGCGCCCGGCCGGTGACCGGCCCGCGGACGTGCCCGTGCTCGCCGGCCGCCTGGCCGCGGTCGTGGACTGGCTCGCCGACCAGCCGGCGACCAGCGGCCACCCGATCGGGTTGTTCGGTGCGGGCGGCGGGGCGGCGGTCGCGCTCCTCGCCGCGGCGGAACGACCGGTCGCCGTGCGCGCCGTGGTCTGCCGGGACGGGCGGGTGGACCTGGCCGGGGACGCGCTGACCCGGGTCCTGGCGCCGACCCTGCTGATCGTCGGCGAGCAGGACGAGGACGGTGCGGCGCTCAACCGGGAGGCCGTGCGGCGGTTGCGCTCCACCGGGCGGCTGGAGGTCGTGCCGGGCGCGGATCACCCGGCCGAGGAGCCCGGTGCGCTGGACCGAGTGACCAGGCTGACCGCGCGGTGGTTCCACCGGCACGTCGGCACCGCACCGGCGATGCCACCGGCCCCCTGAACCGCGCGGGTCGAGGGCACAGCGGGCCTCGGCGAGGCCTCGACCAGCCCGCCGTGCTCGACCACGGCGGGATCACCCCTTCGGCCGCCGCGCCACGCTCGGGTCCGCCGGCGTGGCGTCGTCCTCGAACCGGACGGAGCCCACCACCTCGGTCAGGTTGGCGTAGTCCGCCGGCGGGATCGCGCGCAGCGCGCGCGCCGTGATCTCGTCGCCCCGCTCCCGCGCCGCCAGGACCAGCTCGTCCTTGGTCGCCGGGAAGTCGATCTCCTTCAGGCAGTCCCGCAGCCGTTCGCGAGTGGTGTACGCGGTCATCGCCACCTCCGTGCGTTCCTCGTCCTCGGGCGGTACCCCCGCTCGACCCCCGGAAACGTCGGGCCGGACGTGCCCACTCCCCGGTGCGGTCGTGGTCGGCTCAGCCCATGGTGGCGAGCAGCTCGCGGCACGCCCGTTCGCACGCCCGGCACGCCTCGGCGCACAGGCGGCAGTGCTCGTGCACGTTCGCGTGCGCGCCGCACTCGTCGCCGCACGACTTGCAGGCCATCACGCACGCCTCCAGCAGCGACCGGCTGATGTTCGCGTCGTAGCCGGTGTGCCGGGACAGCACGCGCGCGGTCGTGCCGCAGATGTCCGCGCAGTCCAGGTTCGTGCGCACGCACTTCGTCAGCTCCGCCACCGAGCTCTCGCTCAGGCAGGCGTCAGCGCACGCCGTGCACGCCTCCGCGCACTCGATCAGCGCGTCGATCGTCCTCGCCAGCCTGCGCCGGTCGAGGTTGATCTCCGCCGGGTAGGTCTCCAGCATCGTCGTGGTGCTCACTCGGACCACTCCTCGTCGTCGGTCCCGTGCTCACCAGGACGTGTACCCGGTCGGGCCGCCGGCAACCGGCCGCGGCCCGGGTCAGGCGGTGATCGTGGCCGCCACGATGCACGTGTCGTCCAGCGGGGTGGCGGGCACCAGGCGCGAGGTCAGCGCCTCGGGCATCTCCGCCGGGTCCAGCTCCGCCACGAACCCCCGGATCTCCTCCATCAGGCGCTCCAGGTCGTCACCGCGGGCGCCGGCGGACGGCCGACGCTCGATCAGGCCGTCGGTGAACATCAGCACCGTGTCGCCGGGCGCCAGGAGCGTCCGCGCCGTCGCGTACACCGCTCCCCGCACCGCGCCCAGGATCGGGCCCATGGGCCGGTCGAGCCGCTGCACGTCGTCCTCCCGCAGCAACAGCGGCGCGGGGTGGCCCGCCTGCGCCCACGACAGCCGGCGCGTGGTCGGCTCGAACCGCCCCACGACCGCCGACGCCAGCGTCACGCCACCGCCGCCGGTCAGCATCCGGTTGAGCACGTCCAGGACGCC
Source organism: Actinosynnema sp. NPDC002837 (assembly GCF_040295345.1). NCBI lineage: Bacteria > Bacillati > Actinomycetota > Actinomycetes > Pseudonocardiales > Pseudonocardiaceae > Actinosynnema > Actinosynnema sp. NPDC002837. The sequence continues at coordinate 86,270 of NZ_JBEOVG010000022.1, read as the reverse complement.
GGCCGGGTCCGGGTTGGTCAGCGCGGCCCCGGTCAACGCGTACCGCAGCTTCGCCATCGCCGCCGCGGTCGCCAGGCCGTGGCCCGCCACGTCGCCGATCGCCAGCAGCGTGCTGCCGTCGTCGATCGGGAACGCGTGGTACCAGTCGCCGCCGACCTCGGCCCACTGCTCGGCCGCCAGGTAGCGCACGACCACCCGCATCCCCGGCAGCTCCAGCGGCCGGCTCGGCAACGGCAGCACGGCCGAGCGCAGGTGGTTCGCCACCTGGTGCTCCTGCGCGAACTGCTCGCTGAGGTCGAACACCCGCTTCTCCGCCCGCCGCATCGCGGTCACGTCCTGCAGCACCACGTCCAACCGGACCGGCCTGCCCTGGACGTCCAGCACCGGCTCGCCGATGAACCGCCCGCACCGGATCTGGTCGCCGGCGCGCAGGCGCAGCTCCGAGTCGGCGCCCTCGCCGCGCTCCAGCATCCGCCGCACGGCGTTCTGCAGGATCGGCAGGTCCTCGGCGACCACGGACGCCCGGATCTCGTCCAGCGACATCGGGCCGAGCGCCGGGTCGCGGTCGAAGATGACGTAGAGCTGGTCGGACCAGTCGATCTCGTTGGTCACCAGGTTCCACTCGCCCCAGCCGATGTTGCCCAGGCGCTGCACGCTGCGCAGCCGCTCCAGCTGCAACGGGTCCTCGTGCTCGTGCCAGGCCAGGATCAGGCCGTCGCCGAACTTGCCGATGGTCAACGTGTACCGGCCGTGCTGCGGCAGGCCGGGCGTGTTCTCCTCGTAGTCGAAGATGCTGACCACCTCCCTGACCCCGGTGCGCAGCACCCGGAAGTACGCCGCCCACAGCTCGGTGCCCGCGACCGTCGGGTAGCTGGTGAGGATGCTGCGCCCGACGAGCTGCCGGTACCGGCGGCCGGAGAAGTCGACCGCGTCCGGGCTGGCGGCCTCGAACCGGAAGTCGACCACCTCGCCGTTCTCGTCGTGCACCGCGCCGAGCAGCGCCACCGAGCCCGGCAGCACGTCGAGCAGGTGCTGGACCCACAGCGTCCAGCGGCGGCCCCGCGCCGCGCCGTCGGGACCCTGGAGCGCCAGGAGCGTGGAACCGGCGGCGCCGATCATGACTTCCAGCTCCCACTGCTCCTCGGACGTGAAGTCGTGCTCGTCGGTCCACAGCAGCCCGAACACGCCGACGATGCGGGTCTGGTCCCGGAACGGCAGCCACGCCCGCGACCGCCACACCGTCTCCGGGTCGCCGATCAGGGTGTGCCGCCGGCGGGCGTCCTCCAGGTCGGGCAGCCACTGCGGCAGGCCGCTGCGCACCGACGCGAGGACGCCCGTGCTCAGGCGCAACGGCACCCGTTCCCACTCCAGCCGCACGGTGGCCGGCACGTTCGCGGCGGCCTCCAGCCGCGGCCCGCCGTCGGGTTCGAGCAGGTAGACCAGCACGCCGTCGCAGCCGACGTGCTCGCGGACGAGCTCGGCCAGCTCCTCCGGGTCGGCCGCGGTGCCGATCGCGGCGAGCGCGACCGGCTGCGGCGTGCGTTCGCCCAACGGCGCCGGCGAGGGTTCCGGGATCTCGATCTGCCGCGGGTAGCGCGCGGCGTCGTACAGGCCGTCCCCGGCCGGCGGCGGCAGACCGGGCGCGGGCGGTGGCGGCGGCACGCCGAGCACGCCGGCCGCGATGGCGGCCACTTCGCTGCCCGTCGCCTGCGCCAGCCGCACCATGTCCTCGAACGCCTCGTCGGGACGGCACGACAGCCGTTCGGCCAGGACGCCCTTGGCCTGCTCGACCACGGCCTGCCTGCGCGCAGCGGACCTCAGCCGGTCGATCTCGTCACGCTGCCGGGCGACGAGGTCGGCCAGCGCAGAACCGGTCGGATCCCGCTGCACCGCCATCGCGTCCAGCATCGCCCGCCCACCCCCGCAAGGCCAGCCGAACCGACGCGGAACCACCGTCCGCCACGCCCGGGACCACCGCCCGCCGCGCCCGGGACCGACCACCGGCCGCCACGCCAGGACCGCCGACCGCGACGCCCGGGACCGACCGCGGCCTGGCCACTCGAACGGGTGAGGCGGAGGACACTCCGGATCGGGAACAGCCGATCGCGCCCCGCGCGTTGTACGGACTGGTCGGTGCGGTCCGTGTCCCCCGGGCCTCACTCATCGCCTTCGCGGAACACCGTTCGGCTGGAGCCGCGTCGAGCCACTCGCCGAGAGGCGACCGCCGCGCCGACCCTCGAACCAGCCTCCGGCCGCTGCTCTCCCCCAGCACGGCCGGAGGCTGCCCCAACCGGCCCGTCGCTCGCGGATCCCGCCGGGCCGGCCGGTTTCCGTTCGCGCCACTCCGCCCGCCGGCGCCCTGTGGCGCACGTCACGCCGCCGCGCTGTCACAGGACCGGGGTCACCGGTGCCTTATGCGCGTCAGCACAAGGCAACAGAACGGAACGACATCGTGAGCAAGATCTGGTTCGTCACCGGTTCGTCGCGCGGCCTGGGCCGCAACTTCGCGGAGGCCGCCCTGTCGCGCGGCGACAAGGTGGTCGCGACCGCCCGCAACGCCGCGACCCTCGACGACCTCGTCGCCACCTACGGCGACGCGGTCCTCCCCCTGGAGATGGACGTGACCGACAAGGCCGCCGTCTTCGAGGGCGTGAAGCGGGCGAACGAGCACTTCGGCCGCCTCGACGTCATCGTGAACAACGCGGGCTACGCCCAGGTCGGCGCGATCGAGGAGCTGACCGAGCGGGAACTGCGCGACCAGTTGGAGACCAACCTGTTCGGCGCGGTGTGGGTCGTCCAGGCCGCGCTGCCCTACCTGCGGGAGCAGGGCTCGGGGCACATCGTCCAGCTGTCCTCGGCGGCCGGGCTCGTCGCGATGCCGCTCGGCGGCGCGTACCACATGTCCAAGTGGGCGGTCGAGGGCTTCAACGAGGCCCTCGCCCAGGAGGTCGCCGAGTTCGGCATCAAGGTGACCGTGATCGAGCCCGGCGGCTTCGCCACCAGGAACGGCAAGAACCCCGACCCCTTGGACAACGGGCACATGGCCGAGACCAGCCCGGTCTACGACGGCCTGCGCCGGCGGCTCGCCGGGCTCGTGGCGAAGCAACCCGCCGGCGACCCGGCCGCCGCCGCCCAGGCGTTGCTCAAGATCGTCGACCTCGACCAGCCACCCCTGCGGGTGCTCTTCGGCCAGGGCTTCTACCCGCTGATCCAGCAGGCCTACGCGGCCCGGCTGAAGATGTGGGAGGACTGGCAGGACCTGTCGGCCGAGGCGCACGGCCACCGCGCCGTCGAGGCGCCCTCGGCGGGAGCCTGACCGACCCCGCCCGACGCCGGTGGGTCATCCGTGACGGCGGTCCGGGGGCTGACGAGCACCCGGGGCCGCACGTCGTGGGACGGGGTCACGTACTGGGACCGCACGCCGACTGGGCCGGCCACCCGTCCGTCCACTTCGGACGGGCCTGCCGCATCGCTACCGGCCTGCCTCCGCCGACCGCTGCGCGAGCTTCGCCTCCACCGTGGCCACCAGGTCCGGGATCGTGTGCCACTGGCTCACCTCGTGCTCGCTGATCCGGACACCCACCTCCTCGCCGACGGCCTCGATCAGCTCGACCACGGTCAGCGAGTCGATGTCCAGGTCGGCCAGGGTCGCCTCGGGGGTCATGTCCTCCGGGCGGATCTTGAACTGACCCACCAGGATGGTCCCCACGATCGCCTGGGCGGAACTCATGCCGTCTCTCCCTCTGTCCTCAACGGGTAGTCACCGGTCTTCGCCACGCTCTGGAGCACCTCGCGCACCCGGTCGAGGTAGCCGGCGACGCTCGCGTCGGCCGTCGCCGTGGCCGGGTAGCGGGCGGTCAGCCACAACCCCTCGTCGGTGCGGTGGGCCCAGAGGTTCACCTTGCTGCCGCTGGTGCTCATCCGGATCAGGGGCCGGGCGTCCCACTCCGGCCAGTGCCGGATGCCCGGCACCACCCGCATGTCGGCGAAGGAGACGAACGGGAACACCTCGGGCATCCGGCGCTCGAATTCCCGTTCGAGGCCGAGGAGTTCCGCGATCCTCGCGATCGGCACGCGACTGAGGCGCAGCGCGGTCCTCGCGGACTCGTGCGCGGCGGGCACCACGTCGAGGAAGCCGTCCGCCGCGCCGAGGTCGACCTCGACCGGGCCCACGCCGATGTACCACCCCATCGACCGCAGCCACTCCCGCCTGGTGCGGGTGGTCGCCGGCATCACCGTCCGGTAGACGGGCTCGCCCGTGACCTGGTGGGCGACGACCGCGAGGGCGCAGAGCAGCCCGGCGAGGAACCCGCCGCCCGCGTCGCGGCACGCCTCCTCGACCGCGTCGGCCTCCAGCGCGTCCAGCAGCAGCACGTCCTGCTTCGTGTGCGGCAGCACGTCGCCGTCCGCGACACCGAGGTCGAGCGGGAACCGCAGCAGCCGGTCACCACCGGCCTCGATGAACCGGGCCCACTCCCGGACGGCCGGGTGGTCGGCGTCGACCTCGCGGGCGGCGGCCCGCTCCGCCACGCCGTAGTCCACGTAGCTGCCGACCCCGTGGTGCTCGACCGGGCGCCCGGCGGCCACGGCGGCGTACAGGTCCTGCCACTCCCCGACGGCGGTCATGATGGAGAGCCCGTCGGTGTGCGCGTGGTCCATCCCCACGACGACCGTGGTGGAATCCGCGCGCTCCACGGTCTCCACCACGTAGCTGGGCCAGCTGAACGCGCCCGTCGCGTCGTCGATGCGCTGCTGGAGGCAGGCGCGGAGGTCGTCGTCGCTCGCGAAGTCGCCGACGACCACGTCCTGGACGGACACCGCGGCGGGGTCGACGGTGACGCGCTCCGCCTTGGCCCCCACCACGTGGAACCCGCTGCGCAACGTCTCGTGCCGCTCCACCCACGTGCGCACCGTCTCGCGGAACGCCTCGACGTCCAGCGGCCCGGCCAGCTCGAACCTGAACCCCATCCAGTGCGGGACCCAGGCGCCGCGCTCGGCGAGCGAGGAGACGAACCTCAGGTGCCATTCCTGGTTGTAGGACAGGGGTGTGCCGCGCTCGACCGACCGTGCCGCTTCCCGAAAGGGCGCATCATCCAGCGACCACTCCCTGAGCCGACCAGGACGCACGCGGTACTCAGAGAGCGTCGTCATCAGCATGCCCTTGATCAGCTCCCTTTGGTGGCCGGTGAAGGGCACAGCCTTCACCCTGGGCCCGCGGGCGTCGATCCCTCGTGAGCGTGACGGGCTTGCACTTTCGAGTGATCACGATCGGTGACGTCGACCGCCCCGCAGGCGCCGCACGACGTGCCGGGCATCAGGGCCGACGCCGCGCAAGGTGGCCGAAGCCAAGGTGCGCTGCCATTCCAGGCCCACGTAGCCCAGTCCTCGGTGCTTTGTGGACAGTCCATCACGGTGCAGTGGTCGGCCGTCGGGGTCCAGCGCCCCCATCGCCTCCAGGTATCCCAGGCCGGGCCGGTAGCCGGTGGCCAGCACGATCGCGTCCACCGGCTCGCGGCGGCCGTCGGCCCACGTGACCGTGCCGCCGTCCAGACCGGTGAACACCGGCCTGCGGTCCGGGCGCCCGGCCTCGATCGCGGCCCGGTAGGCGCCGGCGTCCAACACCGGCGTGGAGAACTGCGGAGGCAGCCACCGCCCGATCGGCGCGCGGTCCACCCCCGTCACCCGCCACCACCAGTGCACGTCGCGCCCGAGTGGGCGCTGCGGCACGAACTTCACCGGCTGCCGGCTCGCCACCGTGACCCGTGCGCGGGACGCCAGCTCGACCGCGATCTGCACCGCGGAGTTCCCCGCGCCGACCACCACGACCCGCTTGCCCTCGAACGGCGCCGGATCGCGGTACTCCGCCGCGTGCACGACCGGCCCGGTGAACCGGTCCAACCCCGGCAGCGCCGGCCGGTGGGGCGTGCCGAAGCCGCCGGTCGCCGCGACCACCCGGGCCGCGCCGAGCCGCCGACCGTCCGCGAGCAGCACCTCGAACCCGCCGTCACCCGCCACGACCTTCGCCACCCGGCACCCCGTGCGGACGTCGACCTGGAGCCACTCCGCGTACCGGGCGAGGTAGTCGACCACCTCGTCCCGGTGCGGGTACCGCTCCGGGTCACCGCCGAACGCCAACCCCGGCAACGAGCTGAACCGCGCCGGCGAGAACAGCGTCAGGCTGTCGTAGTAGCCGGCCCACGACCCCACCGGCCGCTCCCCCGCCTCCAGGATTACCGGCCGACCGCCCGCCGCCTTCACCGCCCACGCGGCCGCCAACCCGGACTGGCCACCGCCGATCACGACCCACTCGTCCATCGACATACACCGATAGTATCGGAGATTCGCGAAATGACGATACGTCTGCGATCCTGGAGCCGTGGCCGATCTGGGCGAGACCTCACGCCTCTTCCTCAAAGCCCTGGCCAGCGAGACCAGGCAGCAGCTCATGCTGGCGTTCACGGGCAACACCGAGCTCACCGTCGGCGAGGTCGCCGCACGGGCGGGCATCGCCCACTCCACCGCCTCCGAGCAGCTCTCCCTGCTGCGCCAAGGCGGTCTGCTCACCGCCCGCCGCGACGGCAAGACCGTCCACTACCGCGCGCACCCGGCCGGCATCGCCACCGCGCTCGCCGAGCTCCAGGCGTACCTGGCGACCTGCTGCCCACCCCCGGACTGAGCCGGCGCGTCAGCTGTACGCCTTCGCCTGGAGCGCGAACAGCTCCGCGTAGAGGCCACCGCGGGCGGTGAGCGCGGCGTGGTCGCCGGTCTCCACCACCCGGCCGCCGCCGACGACGACGATCAGGTCGGCCATGCGCACCGTGGAGAAGCGGTGGGACACGAAGACGGTGATCCCGCCGGTGCGGGCGGCGACCCGTCTCGCGTGGTCGGCGTACCGCTGGAACAGGACGTGCTCGGCCTCCGGGTCCAACGCGGACGTCGGCTCGTCCAGCACGAGGAGCAGCGGGGCCTCCCGCATCATGGCCCGGCCCAGCGCCAGCTTCTGCCACTGGCCGCCGGACAGCTCGGCGCCGTCGGCGTAGCTCTTGCCCAGCCGGGTGCGCAGGCCGTCGGGCAGGTCGTCCAGCACGCCGGTGGCGTCGGCGCGCTCCAGGGCCGCGCGGACGGCCGGTTCCGACGACACCCGGGGCAGGTCGCCGAGGCCGACCACCTGCTGGGCCGCGAACTCGTAGCGGACGAAGTCCTGGAAGCCGGCCGCGATCCGCGTGCGCCACTCGTCGACCGGCACGGCGCGCAGGTCGACGCCGTCGACCAGGATCCGCCCCTCGGTCGGCCGGTAGAACCCGCAGAGCAACTTGACCAGGGTCGACTTGCCCGCGCCGTTCTCGCCGACGATCGCGACGGTGGCGCCGGCGGGCAGGTGGAGGTCGACGTCGCGCAGCACGGGGACGTCGGCGCCCGGGTAGGCGAAGGCCACCCCGGCGAGGTCGATGCCGTCGTGCAGCCGCCGCGGCGGCGGGGAGTGGCGGGGCGGAGCGGGGTCGGCGGCGGTCACCGACGCGGCGACCTCCGTGAGCCGGCGGTACGCCCCCGCCATCCTCTGCAAGTCCTGCAGGAGGGTGACCGCCGTGGCGACCTGCTGGTTGACCTGGGCGGCGAGCACGATCACCAGCACGACGTCGCCGACGCCGCGCCGGCCGGCTATCGCGTCGCGCACCACGAGCAGCACGCCCGCGACGTATGCGAGCGCGAAGACGACCTGCCCCGCCGCGCGGGCCCACGTCGCGGTCAGGTGCGCGCGCCACAGCCCTCGCGTCGCCTGCTCCCACAGCCGGCCGTGCCGGGCACGCAGCTCGTCCCGCACCCCGGACACCCTCAGCTCGCCGGCCAGGCGGGCGGACGTGGCCAGGTGGAACAGGTTGAGCGCGGTCCGGGTCGGCTCCGCGGTCGCCGTCCGGGCGCGGTCGAGCACCCGCTCGGCCAGGCGACCGGCGAGCAGGGGCGGCACGGCGGCCGCGGGCAGCAGCAACAGCAGCGGGTTCTGCACGGCGAGCAGGACGGCGGTGAGCACCACGGCGAGGACGAGGCCGACACCGTTGAGCAGCGCTTCGAGACCGGTCCGGAACTGCCTGCCCTCCTGCCGCAGCACGGTCCACGTGTCGGCGTGCTCGGCCCGCTCGTGGTGCTCGATGCCGGCGGAGGCGTTCGCCACCTCGATCACGCGCTCGTCGAAGTCCAGCTCCGCCAGCTCGGACAGCTCGTAGTAGGCCAGGTGGGCGAAGTGCGCGAAGGCCAGCGCCGTCACCGCCAGCACCGCCACCGCCACGCCCGCGAGCACCGCGGACCCGACCTCGCCCGCGACGACCTCGCGGGTCATCCACCCGAGCGCGGCGGCCAGCAGCGGAGCGGCGACGGCGCCGGCCGTCATCAGGACCACCGCCAGCGCCGTCTTGCGCGGGTTCAGCCGCCACGCCGTGGCGATCATGGTCCACGCGCCGGTCAGGAGGACCTTCACCCGGCCACGCCCTCAACCACGGCGCCCGCCGCGCCGACGAACCGGTCGGCCTGCAACCGGAACAGCTCCGCGTAGCGCCCGTCGAGGGCCAGCAGCTCCGCGTGGCCGCCCTGCTCGACGACCCGGCCGTCCTCCAGGACGACGATGTGGTCGGCGTGCCGCACGGTGGAGAACCGGTGGGAGATCAGCAGGGTGGTCGCGCCGGCGGCCAGGCCGGCGAACTCCTCGAAGAAGCCGGCCTCCGCGCGCACGTCCAGGCTCGCCGTCGGTTCGTCGAGCACGACGACCCGCGCGCCGTGGCGCAGCGCGAACAACGCCCGCGCCAGCGCGACGCGCTGCCACTGGCCGCCGGAGAGCTCCGTTCCGCCGGTGAGGTGCCGCGCCAGCGGCGTGTCCAGCCCGAGGGGCAGGCGGTCCACGGCTTTGCCGAGGCCGACCGCGTCGAGCACTTCGCGGATCGCGTCGCGGTCGTGCAGGGAGCCGACGGCGCCCAGCCCGACGTTGTCGGCGACGGACGACTCGTACCGCACGAAGTCCTGGAAGATCACGCTGAGCCGGGCGCGCCACTCGTCGACCGGGAAGGCGCGGAGGTCGACGCCGTCGAGCGTGATCGTGCCCGAGGTCGGCTCGTAGAGCCTGGCGAGCAGCTTGACCAGGGTGGTCTTGCCGGCGCCGTTCACGCCGACGATGGCCGTGCACCGGCCGACCGGGATCGTCAGGTCCAGCCCGTCGAAGATCGCGCGCCGCTGTCCGGGGTAGCGGAAGCAGACCCGCTCGAACCGGATGGCGCCGACCGGCTCGGGCACCGCGGGCCGCCGCACGGCAGCGGGCTCCTCCTCGTGCGCGTCGACGTGCTCGGCGAACCGCCGCACCGCGTCGTAGGCCCTCATGCCGATCGCGGTCGGCAGGTCCGCCTCCGGGTAGTGCTCGGCCAGCCGCAGCAGGCCGAGGGTCGCGGTCGCGACGAGGACGAACCCGGTGAGCGTCAGCTCGTGCGCCGTCGCGCCGACCACCGCGAAGACCACGCCGGTGACCGCGAGGGCGGCGACCGAGAACCGGACGAACGGCCACAGGTAGATGCGGCGGCGTTCGGCCCAGAGGGGTTCGAGGAAGCGGTAGTGGGTGTCGCGCAGGCGTTGCCGCAACCAGCCGGCCAGGCCGAAGACCCTGATCTCCTTGGCCGCGGCGCCGCCGCCGGCCAGCTCCCGCAGGTAGTCGATCTCCCGCTGGTCGGCGGCGAGCAGGGACCGGGTCCTGGCGTACCGGCGCAGCCCGCCGCGCTGGCCGTGGCGGAACAGCAGCACGGTGACGACCAGCGCCGCCGCGGCCGGCCACGAGAACACCGCCCCCACCGCGACCGCGCAGCCGACGAGCTCGGTGTAGCGCGCGATCAGCGCGAGCAGTCCGGTGGCCGCCCGACCGGGGCTCTGCACGCCGAACTCCACCTCCCGCGCGGCGGTGCGCAGCGCGTCCAGCGCCTCTTGGTCCTCGAGCGGGCCGAGGCCGGGGCTGCGCAGCGACGCGGCCATCAGCTCGTCGAACACCCCGCCGTCGATCCGGCGCGTCACCAGCTCGCCCAGGGCGCGCTCCACCGGCGAGAGCAGCTGCCGGGCGACGAACGCGCCCGCCGCGACGCCGAACACCGCGACCAGCGAGTCCCACGCGGCGGAGTCCGGCCCGCCGGCCACGGCCGCCGGCACGCGTCCGAGCACCACGGCCGTCGCCACGGTGAACACCACCGGGAGGCAGCCCAGCAGCAGGTTCACCCCGACCAGCGCGGCGACCAGCGGGCCGCCCGCGCGGGGGAGCAGGCGGGCGATGTCCCGTCGTGCGGCGAACTGCTCCCGCGCGACGTCCCACATGCCGGCCACCTACCCGGCGGTCGGGTAGTCGGCGCAACGGGGCAGGCCGCGTTCCGCGATGACGTCGTTGAAGTCCGAGAAGCGGATCCGGGGTTCCTCGACCAGCAGGCGGGTGATCGGCGTCCGGTACTTCTCCGCGATGTAGCGGTAGTTCTCCAGGGCGGCCTTGGTGTTCGCGCCCTGGTCCTTCTCGTGCGGGTAGTGGATGGCACTCGCCGCCCGGTCCACGGCGAACCGGGCGCCGTCGCGGTGCAGCCGGTAGGCGAGGTCGAGGTCCTCGCCGCCCCACTGCCGGAGCTCCTCGTCGTACATGCCGATCGAGCGCACCTGCTCCGTGCGCGCCGACGCGTGGCAGGTCCAGTACATCAGCCACGGCGCGGGCAGGTGGCCGAAGTCGTCGGAGTGCCGGGCGTAGAACGGCTCGCGCACGTCCGGCCACGCCCCCGTGCCCGCCATGGACGCGATGGAGCCGTCGACGTCCTCGACGTCCACGACCTTGCGGATCAGGTCGGCGTCCTCGTTGTCGAGGTTGAAGCAGTACACGTAACCGTTCAGCGCCAACGGTTCCCCGGACGCCTCGTGACGGGCCGCGTGCGCGCTCAGGCTCCCGGAGTGCAGCAGCACCCCGGAGTCGACGAAGACGCAGACCTCGCCGGTGGCGTGCCGGATGCCGAGGTTCCGGGCCTCGGCGACCCGGTACCCCTCGTCGGGCTGGTAGAAGTACCGCAGGTCCAACCGGTCCTCGAACCCGCGCACCGCGGCCGCCGTGTCGTCGGTGGAACCGTCGTCGACGACGAACACCTCGAACCGGTCACGGGACAGGTCCTGCTTGGCGAGCGAGTCGAGCGTCAGTTCCAGCAACCGCCGCCGGTTGTAGGTCGGGACGATGACCGTGCAGCGTAACGAGCTACCCACGAGAGGCTCTCCTTGTCGAGGTCCCGCCCCGTACGACGAGGGCAGGGGATCCTGCGGGCCCATGAGGGAGATCCGCTCTCCTGGGCGAGTCCCCGCCGATCACCGCGCAAGTCTGCCGAGCCGCGCGAGCGCCGGTCAACACCGCGCACGAAGTCCCGCCGGCCGCGGTTCGCACCGCCGACCGGGGGTGGTCGGCTACCGGTCGTGCTGTCGGCGCACCATCTCGGCGATCCAGACGGGCGCGTACGGCGAGGTGCAGTTCGGCGGGGTCGGGTAGTCCTTGAGCACCTCCAGCCGCTCGCCGATGGCGATCGCGCGGGCGCGGTGGTCGGGGTGGTCGATCCCGATCCGGGCCAGGCAGTGGTTCATCGCCCACTGCAGCCGTTCGGGCGCGTCGGCCATCCCGGCCTCGATGACGTCGAGCAGCCCGTCGAGGTCGAGGCCCTCGGGCTTCTTGGCCACGCGCTCGGTGGTCAGGGCCCAGCCCGCGCTCGCGACCACCGGGTCCGGGTCGGCGGACCAGGCCAGGCGCAGCTCCTCGGCGGACGGGTGCTTCTTCACCACGTAGTTCACGAGCCAGTCGTGCACCTTGGGGGTGCGCGCGTCGCGCAACATGGCGTCCAGCTCGTCGCGCTCGAACGCCTTCGGGCGGCAGATCAGCAGCGCCAGCAGCCGCGCCGCCGTGTCGCCCGTCTCCCACAGCTCGCGCGCGAGTTCCTGCTGCGTCTTCAGCCGCTTGGCGATCGCGCGCAGCTCGCCCAGGTTCACGCCGTGGTCGTCGCCGTGCTTCTCGTTCACCGCGCGTGCCCGCGGGTCCTCGAGCGCGAACAGCTCGGCCATCACCTCGGCCACCGTCGTCCCGACCATCCCACCCTCCGGTCCGCTCGTCCTCGGGTCAGCCTACGAGCCGGCGGGCGTCCTGGCCGGTAGCTGCCGGCCGGCGACCTCCGGAGCGGCCGGCCGGCTACGTTCGGCACATGGTCACTCACCCCGCCCGCCGGGTACTCGTCGCGCTGCCGGTGGTCCTGTTGGCCGCCTGCGGGACCGGAACGACCACCACCGCGGCTGCGCCGTCGTCGGTCGCGTCCACGACGATCTCGTCCACCACTGCCCGTCCAACCACCACCACCACCACGACCACGACCACGACCGAGGCTCCGGGCCCGCCGCCCACCGCCGCCGACGGCACGGACCTCGCCGCGTGCGCGGACGGCAGCTGCGAGGTGGTGGTCAAGACCGGTGACGTGCTGCACGTCCCGACCGGCCCGCTGACGGTGGTGGTCGGCGGCGGTCGGGCCGGGGTGCGGCCCGATCCGTCGAGCGGGATGACCGGCCTGTTGGCGGGTCCTCCGGGCTGGGTGGGCATCTTCAACGACCAGGCGTTCACGGTCGGGGAGGTGCGGGGCGACCAGGCGGTGCTGAAGCTGGGCCCGCGGTGACCGTGCGTCCGCAGCGGGACGCCCGAACAGGTGATTCTCTGCCGCCTCGTACGGTGTAGGCCCCGGCGACCAAGGTGACGTTCCGACCGATTCGAGGGCACAGAACCGTTGCGGTGAAAGGGTTTCCAGGGACGGATTCCCGATCGAGCGATCACCGGGCGAGCTGGTCGACGGGACTAGAGTGCTGCCCGGTGACCTCGGTCGAGGGGGTGCGGATTCGTGGACGGGTTCGGGCTGAGTCGTCGTGCTTTCCTGGCGGGCGCGGGCGCCGGTCTGGCGGGGTTGGGCTTGCCGGGGCTCGCCGCGGCGGGCAGCGGTTCCCCGGCGGCCACCGTCGCCGTCCTCGGCGGTGGGGTCGCCGGCCTCACGGCGGCGCACGAACTGGCCGAGCGCGGGTTCCCGGTCACGCTCTACGAGCGGCGCGCCCTCGGCGGCAAGGTCCGCAGCATGCCGGTGCCGGGCACGGGGCACGGCGGTCGGCGCGACCTGCCGGGTGAGCACGGCTTCCGCATCTTCTTCGGCTTCTACCAGGACCTCCCGGACACGCTGCGGCGGATACCGTTCCCGGGCAACGCCAACGGCGTGCACGACAACCTGGTCCCCGCCTCCGAGTTCCTGGCCTCGTTCGCCGGCGGCCGGGAGGACCTGCGCATCCCGCTCACGCTCCCCGACGACCCGTTGGCGTGGTTGACGCCGGACCTCCTGCTGCGCCAGGTGCGTGCCGCGGTCGAGACGGCCTTCCACCTGCCGCCGCACGAGGCCGCGGTGTTCGCCCAGCGCGTGCTGGTCTACCTCACCAGCTGCGAGCAACGCCGGCTCGGCCAGTGGGAGCACACGACCTGGCCGGACTTCCTGCGGGCGCGGGGCAAGTCCGAGGACTACCAGCGGATCTTCGTCTACGGGCCGACCCGCGTGCTCAGCTCCACCAGGACGGACAACGCCAGCGCGCACACCGCCGGCCTCGTCACCGAGCAGGTGCTGTTCAACCTCCTGGGCCGCGGTGGCGAAGGTCCGCTGGACCGGGTGCTGAACCTGCCGACGAACGAGGCGTGGGTCGATCCCTGGGAACGGCACCTGCGCGACCTCGGGGTCGAGTTCCGCCTGGGGTGGGCGATCGAGGACCTGGTCGTGGACAACGGGCGGATCTCGGCGGTGCGCACCCGCGACCCGGAGGGGCGGTCGCAAGCGGTCGAGGCCGACTACTACGTCTGCGCGCTGCCCGTCGACCACGCCCGACGCGTGTGGAACGCCGACCTCCTGGCGGCCGATCCTCGTCTGCGCGACGCGGCGACGTTGGAGACGCAGTGGATGGCCGGCCTGATGCTCTACTTCGACCGGCCCACTCCCCTCGTGCGCGGTCACGTGTACTACATCCACGCGCCGTGGTCGTTAAGCTCGATCAGCCAGGCCGCGTTCTGGCCGGCGCGAGACTTCCCGGCCGACTACGGCGACGGCCGCGCGGCGGACTGCGTGTCCGTCATCATCTCGGACTGGGACGAACCGGGCGTGCTCTTCGGCCGGCCCGCGAAGCAGCTCACCGAGGAGCAGATCGTCCAGGAGGTGCTGGCCCAGCTCGAGCAGCACCTCAACGACTCCGGTCGGACGGTGCTCGACCGGTCGTCCCTGGTGACCTGGTTCCTGGACCCGGGTCTGACCGGGCTGGGCGGGCCGAACCCCGTCAACGCCGACGAGCTCGTCGTGCAGCCGGTCGGTTCCTGGCGCCGGCGCCCCACCGCGCGCACCGCCGTGCCCAACCTCTTCCTGGCCGGCGACTACGTCCGGGCGCCGATCAACGGCGCGAGCATGGAAGCGGCGAACAGCACCGCCCGCCTGGCGGTCAACGCGCTGTTGGACGAAGCCGGGTCGAGCGCTCCGCGGGCGGTGGTGCACGAGCTGTACCGGGCGCCGGAGTTCGAGCTCCTCAAGGCCCAGGACGAGGTGAACTACCGGCTCGGCCTGCCCAACGCGTTCGACCTCTGAGCCGTCCGGCCTGCCGGAGGGCGGGGCTGATGGCGGCTCAGCCGGTCCGCCGGGAGGCCGTCACCGCGTTACACCAAGGGGTGTGGCTTTCCTCTCAGCTCACCGTCTTTGTGCGAGTAGATCATGGCGGTAGCGTCCGGCGGGCCGCCTTTCGGCGCGCTTCGACACCTCCGGTGGGCACCGTCCGGGAGAGACCGACGGGCGTCACCGACCGCGTCGGACCAGAGCTGCCGCCAACGGCCCCGGCCGCGCGGAGCGCACCGCCCACCGCCGAAGGCGTGCCCGCCCGAGGCCGGTTCGACCCAGGAGAGCACCACGTGGTCCTGTCCCTGCTGAAGCAGCCCGGGAAGCTCCTCGCCGTCATCTCGCTCATGCGGGAGGCCAAGCGGCGCGGCGTCGAGTTCGAGGACCTGCCCGACGAGGTCGTCGCGGCCCGGCTCACGGGGCGCGTCGACGTCACCCGCTGGGGTCTCGTGCCCGACGCCGAGGTGGTCGCGCGGGGACCGGTCGACGCGGAGTTGGACACCGCGACCGCCGCCGCGGACGAGGGCCGGTGGGAGCCCGCCGCCCGGCTGCTGTCGTCCACTTGGGGCAACTGGGACCGCCGCGAGGAAGTGGTGCGGGCGCTGGCCGAGTGCGCCGTCCGCAACGGCGGCTTCCTCCAGGAGTGGCACGAGGTCGACCCCGGCAACGGCGACCTCGCCGTGCTGTACGCGCAGTCGTTGGTGTACCTGGCGTGGGAGGCGCGTGGCACGGCGCGCGCCGCGCAGACCAGCCGGGCCCAGTTCGAGGGGTTCCACCGCGTGCTGTCCCGGGCGCAGGTCGCGGCGCACCAGGCGGCCGACGCCCTGCCGGAGGACCCCACGCCGTGGACTTCGCTGGCGATGACGGCCCGCGGCCTGTCCAACGACCACGACCGGTTCGGCCGGGTGTGGGACGAGCTCGTCGCACGCGCGCCGCACCACCGGTCCGGGCACGTGCAGGCCCTGCAGTACTGGTGCCGCAAGTGGAGCGGGTCGCACGAGCTGATGTGCGACTTCGCCGTGCGTGCGATGAACACGTCGCCCGCGCTGGCGGCGTTGCCGCTCATGGCCGCCCTCGAAGGCGTCGGGGACGACCCGAAGGTGTGGCGGTCGCCGATGGTGCGCGACGCGCTGGACGTCCTGCTGCCGCGCCTGGCCGGTGAGGGGGCCGCCACGAAGGCGCTGCGCTCCGACCGGGGCCTCGCCATCGCCGCCCTGCTGGTGACCAAGCGCTACGACGAGGCGCTCGACCAGTTCCGCGTCCTCGGCCCGCACGCCGACGGCGAGCCGTGGCAGAACTACTTCTCCAACCCCCGCCTCGGTTTCCTCCAAGGCCGCATCGAGGCGTGCAAGGGCGCGCGCAAGCCTTCCTAGGCCCGGCTGGGGGAACAGCGGACGCGCGATCCGCAGTGCCGGAGGAACTCGGGGCGGTACGTCTCGCGCAGCCTGCGCATCAGCCGCTCCCGCAACGGCTGCTCGGTGTCGCGCTCGTCGACCGGTGTGAACCCGAGCGCGCTTCGGGGAGGCAAACGCCCGGGGAGGTCGCCCGTGTGGGTGGCGATCGCCCTCGGTGCGGGCGGCGCAGGACCGCCCGCACCGAGGTCGGGCCGGTGCGGTCACCGCCGGTGCGGCCCGAGGCGGGTCAGTGCGACACCTGCCAGTGGCTGTTCGCCGTCTGCAACGTGAACGACAGCCCGTAGCAGCCGAAGTCGGTGCTGGACACGCTGCCCGGCGGCGTCACCGACGAGTTGCCCGTCGTCAGCGCCGTCCACGTGCCGTTGACCTTGATCTGGAGGTTTGCCGCGTGGAACTGGGTGCCGTAGGTCTCCGAGCAGTAGTAGCCCTCTCCGGTGGTCGCGTCGTACTCGGTGTAGACCTCGAACATGCTCCAGCCGCCGTGCGGGTCGACGAGCTTGATCGGGTCGGCGCTGGTGAACAACGCGTCCCAGGTCGAGGTGGTGTAGTTGTACAGGTAGGCCGTCCAGGAGTTGGTCACGGCGTCGGTCTGCACGTCCAGCACGGTGTAGGCGGGCAGGCCCTGGAACGTCGTGGTGTAGGTGCTCAGGAAGGTCGAGTCGATCCAGGCCACGGCGGCGAAGCCGGGCGAGGCCGCGCACCAGTCCCACGCGCCGACGCCGTTGCCGCCCTGCCAGTAGAACGTGGTGACCTCGATGCAGGTCTTCCCGCTCGGCACGAGCGTCGGCGCGTACACCACGTCGGGGTTGCCCGACGGGATGCTGATGCCGGGGTTGATGGTGTGGGTCGCCTGCGCGCCGTCGGAGACCACGGTCGGGAACGCGCCCCAGACGGAGTGCAGGGCACCGCTCCACGGCGGGAGCGGCACCGCGTCGGCACCCGGCCGCCGCCGGTCGTGGCCCGCCTGGAACGCCGCGCCCCGCTCGAGGACCTGCTCGCTGAGCTTCGCGCCGGCCGCGGCTCTGGCCGCGTCGCCGCGCAGCGCGGGCACGGTTCTCCCGCTGACCGGCGAGTCGGGCGTGGGCTGGGCGACCGCGGCCGGCTCGTCCGCCGCCGCCGACACGGGCACTGCGGGCACCAGGAGCGCGCCTGCGGCCACCACCGCGACGGCGATCCGGCGGAGTGGCGATCGGCGTGGTGGGAGCGATGAAGACGGCACTGCCGTTTCCTTCCGACAAAGGGGATTGGCGTACCGCGGACGTGGAAGGGCGCGAACGACGCGTGCGATGTCCCCCAGGACGTTGCGGCGTCCGAAGCCTGCTCCTCCCCCGCGACCGCGGCCAGAGCGCGATCACGGTGCGTGCGGACGTCCGAACCGTCGCCCCTCGGTGTGCCCAGTGCCCCCGGCACTCCACGTTCGGGCTCGACGAACGCGGTTCGCGGCCTCCGGTCGGCGGTGCCGCGAACCTACGGGTTCCCGCTGGAGGACGAAGTTCGCCGGCCCACCCTGTGGAACGACGAGGTTCACACGACGGCGCGAGGGCCGCTCATCGTCCGTCCGGGTGATCATCGTGGAGGCGCCGGCGGTGAGGAGGATGCTGGAGTCATGCGCAACGTGGTGGGGATCTGCTCGGCGGTGGTGTTGGGCCTGGGTCTGGCGCCCGCGGCGTCGGCCACCCCGGGGACCGGGGTCAGCGGCGTCACGCTGTTCCAGCACGTGGTCGGTGACACGGAGTACGTCGTCCGGGAGGTCACCATCGCGCCGGGTGGCGCGACGGGCTGGCACTACCACCCCGGTCCGGTGTTCGGTCTCGTCAAAGCGGGGACCCTGACCCACCACCGCGCCGACTGCGCGGTGGACGGCGTGTACCGCCGCGGTGAGGCGATCGCCGAGGACAGCGGGCCCGGCTACGTCCACTTCGGACGGAACCTGGAGGCGGAACCACTGGTGCTGGAGGTGTTGTACGTGAACCCGGTGGGCAACCCGCTGGCGGTCGACGCACCGAACCCTGGCTGCCCGTTCGAGTGACCGCCGGACGGCACAGCGGGTGTCCTGAGCGACGGCACCCCGTGACCGAGAACGCCGACCCGCCCTCACTCCCCGACCGGCCGGCGACGCCGCACGAGCACCACCGCGCCGACGACCAGCGCCAGGCCGAGGAGGGTCAACGGCAACGCGGGCAGCGGCCACGACGAGCGGACGTACTCGTTGACGACCACCACCGCGCGGTGGGGCTCGTCGGTCGCCGAGCGGGTGAAGCGGATGTCGTCGGTGATGTGCGCCGGCCGGAACTCCGCGTCGTAGCGGGTCAGGAAGCGCGGCCCGGTCAGCGCCGCGGACAACGTCGGATACCGCGGGTCCGGCCGCACCTCGCCCGCGAACGTGAGGTCGGGCGCGCTGCCCGCGGGCGCCGGGTTGGTGACGTCCATCCGGTGGTCGGCCAGCACGTACAGGCGCAGCGGCTGCCTGCCCTCGGCCGTGGCCGACAGCCGCATCGGGTAGACCGGCGTGTCGGTCTCGAACGCCAGCCGCATCGGCGGCAGGCCGTCGGCGAGGCTGCCGGACGTCGGCGCCAGGCGCACCGCGACGACGAGCCAGCCCTCCGCCAGGTACGGCCCGAGCGCGCCTCCCAGGGCCGTGGGCAGCGTGAAGTCGTGCTGCCCCAACCACTCCGTCACGGCGGTGGCGTCCGTGCCGGCGAGTTGGGCGACCTCGTAGGGCCCGATCTCGACGTGGTCGACGACGGTGGCCCCGCGATCGGACCCCGGTGGAGCGCCCGCGCCGTCACCGTCCACCACCACGCGCCGCACCTCGACGTCCGGGCGGCTGATCCGGTCGAGCTCGGTGAACAGCTCGCCCTCGGCCACGTCGAACCGGGCGCGCGCGGGCACCGGCATCAGGAACGCGGCCTGGGTCGCCTCGGAACGCGCCTGCACGGAGAGCGTGATCGACTCGGTGCGGCCGGTCAGCTCCACCAGCGCGGTCTCCTGCTGCGCGCGCAGCTTGTCGTTCGCGACGAACGCCCCGCACGCGCACGCACCGGACATCGCGGGGTCGACCGCCACGAGCGTGGCGGCGAGCGCGAGCACCACCGGGATCCGGGTCGCCATTCGGCCGATTGCCATGCCCCGTCCGACGCCGCCGACGACCGCCGGGTTCCGCCATCCGGCCGCCGGTCCTGATCAGTGGGGGCGGCCACACCGCCCGGGTCCGCTCTCGGCGGCGGCCGCCGGGGTTTGCTATCGTGCAGTCGGAGAGCCGTGTGAAGGAGACTCGACGTGAGTGGTGAAGACGACATCTCCGGGTGAGCCCCGGATGTGATCGGCCACCGGCGCCAGTGCCGTGGCCGTCTTCAGTCGTCCACCTTTCCTCTTGGGCATTCGTCGCCCGCATCACCTCAGAGGTCTCTCACCCATGTCCGAAACCTGCGTCGTCGTGTCCGGCCTGTCCTTCTCCTGGCCCGACGACACCCCCGTCTTCGACGGGCTGTCCTGCACCGTCCCGACCGGCCGCACCGGTCTCGTCGCGCCCAACGGCGCGGGCAAGACGACCCTGCTCAAGCTGATCGCGGGCGAGCTGCGGCCCTCGGCGGGCAGCGTCGTGGTCGACGGCGTGCTCGGCTACCTGCCGCAGGACCTGCCGCTGACCGGCGAGCCGACCGTCGCCGAGGTCCTCGGCGTCGCACCGGTCCTGCGCGCCTTGGCGGCCGTCGAGTCCGGCGACGTCGCCGAAGAGCACTTCACCACCATCGGGAACGACTGGGACGTCGAAGAGCGCACCCGCGCCCAGCTCGACCGGCTCGGTCTCGGCGACCTCGCCCTGGACCGCCGCCTGCACACGCTCAGCGGCGGCCAGGTCGTGTCCCTCGGCCTGGCCGCCCAGCTGCTCAAGCGGCCGGACGTGCTGCTGCTGGACGAGCCGACCAACAACCTCGACCTCGACGCGCGCCACCGGCTCTACGACGTGCTGGACGACTGGCACGGCTGCCTGCTCGTGGTCAGCCACGACCGCGCCCTGCTCGACCGCGTGGACCGGATCGCCGAGATCGACGGCGGCGAACTCCGCTACTACGGCGGCAACTTCACCGAGTACGAGCGGGCGGTCGAGGCCGCGCGGGACGTCGCCGAGAAGAACATCCGCAACGTGGAGCAGGAGCTCAAGCGCGAGAAGCGGGAGATGCAGCAGGCGCGTGAACGCGCCGCGCGGCGGGCGAGCAACGCCGCGCGCAACCTCGGCAGCGCGGGGCTGCCCCGGATCTTCGCCGGGACCATGAAGCGCAACGCGCAGGAGTCGGCGGGCAAGGCGAGCGGGACGCACGCGGCGCGGGTCGACGCGGCCAAGGCCAGGTTGGACGAGGCCGAGCGGGCGTTGCGGGACGAGCAGAAGATCTCCCTGGAGCTGCCGCAGACCGCCGTGCCCGCCGGGCGGACGCTGTTCCTGGGCGAACGCCTGCGCGCGGGCTACGGCGAGCGGGAGGTGCTCGCGGGAGCCGACCTGGCCATCCGCGGGCCCGAGCGGATCGCGCTCACCGGCGCCAACGGCGTCGGCAAGTCCACCCTGCTGCGGATCGTCCACGGCGACCTGGAGCCCGACGGCGGCGAGGTGAAGCGGGCCGACGGTCGGATCGCCTACCTGTCGCAACGGCTCGACCTGCTGGACGGCGAGCTCACGGTGGCCGAGAACCTGGCCGCGTTCGCACCGGCGATGCCGCCGGCGCAGCGGATGAACCTGCTCGCCCGCTTCCTGTTCCGCGGCGCCCGGGCGCACCTCCCGGTCGGCGTCCTGTCCGGCGGCGAGCGGCTGCGGGCCACGCTGGCCTGCGTGCTGTTCGCCGAACCCGCGCCGCAACTGCTGCTGCTGGACGAGCCGACGAACAACCTCGACCTGATCAGCGCCGGGCAACTGGAGCGCGCGCTCAACGCCTACCAGGGCGCGTTCGTCGTGGTCAGCCACGACGAGCGGTTCCTCGCCGAGATCGGGGTCGGCCGCCGGCTCCGGCTGGCCGACGGCCGGCTGCTGGACGAGCCGGTGGCGGGCTGAACCATGGTCGAAGCAGCACTGCTCGCGCACGACCTGGTGCGCGTCCTCGGTGGCCGGCGCGTCCTCGACGGCGTCTCGCTCACCGCCGCGCCGGGCCGTCGGATCGGCCTGATCGGCGAGAACGGCGCCGGCAAGTCCACGCTGCTGCGGTTGCTCGCGGGCGTGGACCACCCGGACCGGGGCCGCGTCGAGCGGCCGGCCGACCTCGGCTACCTGCACCAGGAGATGTCGTTCGACCCGGCGGCCACCGTGGCCGACGTGCTCGACGACGCGCTGGCCGGCGCGCGGGAGGACCTCGCCGAGCTCGACCGGCTCGCCGGCCTGCTCGCCGACTCCCCGGACGACGCGGACCTCCTCGCCGCCTACGCCGAGCGCCTCGACCACGCGCAGCGGCACGAGGCGTGGGACGCCGACCGGCGGGCGAAGATCGTGCTCACGGGCCTCGGCCTGGACGACGTCGCGCACGACCGCGCCCTGGCCTCGCTCTCCGGTGGCCAACGCGCGCGGCTCGCGTTGGCGGCGCTGGTGGTCCGCCGGCCGTCGGCCCTGCTGCTGGACGAGCCGACCAACCACCTGGACGACGACGCCGCCGGCTTCCTGGAGGAGCAGTTGCGGGGCCTGCCGGGCGCCGTGGTGGTCGCGAGCCACGACCGGGCGTTCCTCGACGCGGTGTGCACGGACGTGGTCGACCTCGATCCCGCGCCGGGCGGTCCGGTGCGCCACGGCGGCAACTACACCGCCTACCTGGCCGAGAAGCGCACCCAACGGGTGCGGTGGCAGGAGCGCTACACCGCGGAGCAGGAAGCGCTCGCCGCCCTGCGCGACGCGCTCGGCGTGACGGCGCACCGGGTCGCGCCGAACCGCGCCCCGCGCGACAGCGAGAAGATGGGCTACGGGCACCGGGCCGGCCGGGTGCAGAACCAGATCGCGCGCCGCGTGCGCAACACGGCGCGCCGGCTCGAAGAGCTGGAGCGGCGGCAGGTCCCCGCGCCGCCGAGGCCGCTGCGCTTCCACCCGGACGTCCTCGCGGACGCGCCCGCGGAGCGGTCGCCCGACGATGTGCTGGTGTCCCTGCGCGACGTGGTCGTGCCCGGACGGCTCGCGCTCGCCCGACTCGACGTGCCCGCCACCGGGCGGCTGCTGGTCACCGGTCCGAACGGCGCGGGCAAGTCCACCCTGCTGCTGGTGCTGGCGGGCGTGCTCGAACCGGGCGGTGTGCGCCGACGCCCCGGGCTCCGGGTCGGCCTGCTCGGCCAGGACACCCGGTTCGACCGGCCCGGTCGCACCGCGCGGGAGACGTACGAAGCGGTGCTCGGCACGGCGCGGGCCGAGTCCGTTCCGCTGGTCTCGCTGGGGCTGCTGCACGAGTGGGACGTGGACAAGCCCGTCGGCGAGCTGTCGGTGGGTCAGCGGCGGCGGCTCGGGCTGGCGCTGGTCGTGGCCGACCCGCCCGAACTGCTGCTGCTCGACGAACCCACGAACCACCTTTCCCCTACGCTCTGTGACGAGCTGGAGGACGCCCTCGGGCCGGGGCCGGGCGCGATCGTGCTCGCCAGTCACGACCGGAGGCTGCGCTCGCGGTGGCCGGGCGCCGAGGTCCGCGTCGACCCCGTGCCAACCGAGACGCCGCAGGTCGGGCCGGCGATCGTGGACGAGCGGGGCTGACCCTGGAGTGGGGCGGCCCGGCCGCACGTGCGGGGGTGGCGGCCGGGCCGGCGGTGTTCAGCGGCGCCAGTCGTTCGGACGGCTGGTGCGCCAGTCGTTGGGGCGACCGTTGCCGGTGGTGATCGTGACGGTGCTCATGTGCTCTCCCGGGGTGCTCGACTCTGTGTGAGGGCTTGGTTACGGTGTCATCACCTGGTTTTGAGGCGGTGACACCCATATGGTCGCTGGGAGTCGACGACAGCGCGCATCCCCTCTGGGGTGGTGGCGCGGTTGGTCGCTGTGGCGGCTGCCGCGCGCCGTGTTGGCGTACGTGCTGGGCGTCGAGGCCGTGGCGGTGGTCGCGGTGGCGTCCGTGGCGACGTTGACGCCGGTGACGGGTCGCCATTGGGTGTGGTTCGCGGTGCTGGCCGGCGCGGCCGTGGTGCACTTCGAGGCGGCGCGGGGGCTGGAACGGGTGCGCGAGGTGGCGGCCGAGGGCAGCCCGTACGCGCACCCGCAGTCGATCTGGCTGTTCGCGGGCGTGCTGGTGCTGCCGCCGCCGCTGCTGGCCTGCCTGGTCGCGGTGAGCTACGGCTACGGGTGGGTGCGGATCTACCGGCGCAGCCCGCTGCACCGCAAGGTCTTCTCCGCCGCCACGGTGCTGCTCGCCTGCTTCTCGGCGGGCGCGATCCTGCTGGCGGCGCACCCCGATCCCGCGCTGCCGCACGCCGCGCAGCTGACCGGCCCGGTCGACCTGGGCGCCCTCGTGGCGGCCGGTGTCGCGTACTGGTTGGTCAACCTCGCGCTGGTGGTCGGCGCGATCCTGCTGTCCACCCCGGTCCGGCCGGGGCGCGACGTGCTGGGGCCGTTGAGCCAGCAGCTGGTCATCGCCGCGTCGATCGGGTTGGGCACGGGCCTGGCCGTGGTGCTGGTGACGGCGCCGTGGGTGGTGCCGGTGCTGGTGGTCACCATGCTCGGGATGCACCTGGGGCTGCTGCTGCCGGTCTACCGCACCGCCGCCCGGGTGGACGGCAAGACCGGCACGTTGACCTCCGTGGCCTGGACCGAGCGGGCCGCCGCCGAGCTGTCCCGCTCCGCGGCGACCGACGCGCCGATGGCCGTGCTGCTGCTCGACCTGGACCACTTCAGCGCGATCAACAACACCCGCGGGCACCTGGCCGGCGACCACGCGCTGCGCGCCGTGGCCACCGAGCTGCGCCGCCAGGTCCGCGACGGCGACCTGGTCGGCCGGTGGGGCGGCGAGGAGTTCGTGGTGCTGCTGCCCGGGACCGACCCGGCCGACGCCCGGCAGGTGGCCGAGCGGATCCGCGCCGCGGTGCGCGAGCCGTTGACGGACGTGCCGGGCGCGGCCTTCGGCGTGGACGGCGCGCTGCGGATCACCGCGTCGCTGGGCGTGGCGGTGTTCCCCGTGCACGGCCGCACCGTGGACGAGTTGCTGCTGGCCGCCGACACCGCGCTGTACCGCGCGAAGCACAACGGTCGGGACCGGGTGGAAACCGCGCCCTCCGGCACCGCCGGCTGACCCGGATGGTCGACCAGGACGCCGGGCGGGCCCGGTACCGCGAGGTGTTCGCCTCCACCGAGTTCCGGGCGCTGTTCGCCGCCCACACCGTCTCCACCATCGGCGACCAGTTCGCCCGGGTCGCGCTCACGGTGCTGGTGTTCCGCGACACCGGCTCGCCCGCGTGGGCGGCGATCACCTACGCGTTGACGTTCCTGCCGGACCTGATCGGCGGTCCGCTGCTGGCCGGCTTGGCCGACCGGTACCCGCGGCGCGCCGTGATGGTGTGCTCCGACCTGGTGCGGGCCGTGCTGGTCGCGTTGATGGCCGTGCCGGTCCTGCCGTGGCCGGTGGTGTGCGGGCTGCTGGTGCTGCTGCAGTTGGCCGGCGCGCCCGCGGTGCCGGCCCGGACCGCGCTGTTACCGCACGTCCTGCCCGGTCCCGCGTTCCGCGCGGGCGCCGCCGCGCTGTCCACCGTGAGCCAGGCCGCCCAGGTCGCCGGGTTCGCCGCCGGCGGTGTCCTGGTCATCGCCGTGGGCACGGGCGGTGTGCTGCTGCTGGACGCGGTGTCGTTCGCGGTGTCGGCCGCCGCCGTGGCCTGGTGGGTGAAGGGCCGGCCCGCGCCCGGTGGCAACGGCGCGCGACGGCCGGGGTGGTGGCGCGCGATGACGGCCGGCGCGACCCTGGTGTGGCGCGACCGCAGGCTCCTCGCGTTGATCTGCTTCGCGTCGCTGTCCGCGTTCTACATCAGCGGCGAGGCGCTGGCCGTGCCGCTGGCCGACCAGTTCGGCGGCGGGCCGGTCGCGGCCGGGCTGCTGTTCGCCGCCTACCCGGCCGGGTGCGCGCTGGCGAGCCTGGTCGTGGCCACCCGCCCGGAAGCCGCCCAGCTGCGCGCCTTACCCGTGCTGGCGGTGGCCACCAGCGCGCCGCTGGTCGTCTGCTTCCTGCACCCCGGCCTGCCGGCCCTGGTGCTGCTGTTCCTGGCGTCCGGCGCCGCGTCGAGCTACCACGCCATCGCCTCGCCGACGTTCGCCCTGTGGACGCCGGACGAGGCCCGGGGTCAGGTCTACGGCTTGGCCGTGACCGCGCTCAAGATCGCCCAGGGGCTCGGTGTCGCCGCCGCCGGGCTCGCCGCCGAGCACGTGCCGCCGCACCAGGTCGTCGCGGCCGGCGGGGTGCTGGGAGTGCTGGCGGCGTTGGGCGTCGGCGTGCTCTGGCGGCGCAGCGGGGCCACCCGGGTGGGCCGGACCGTCGCCCCGTGAGGATCTCGTCGATGCGACGCCCGGCGGCGTTCAGGCCGTCCGCCGCGTCCGCTCCAGAACGACAACCGCACCACGGGGTTCCGGCGCCGCGCCCCGTCGGTCCCGCGGTTGTGATTCGGACGGCCCGCGCCGCAATCAGTGGCCAGGGCTGCCCAGGTGCCGGGCGAAGAACCGGATCGAACTGTCGATCTCGAAGGCCGGGACTCGGAAGTGGCTGCCGGGGTTGGCGTGCAAGGTCTTCTCGGCGGAGCCGAGCGCGTCGAACAGCTTCATGACGGAGTCCCGCGGATTCCCTTCATCGTCCCACTGCAGCACGAACTCGACCGGGATCGTGATCCGCGCCGCGGTGTCGATGAGCCAGTCGCTCCCGACCAGACCGAGGACCGCGGCCGTGATCCGAGGTTCGGCCGCGACGAGGCGGAGGCCCATCTCGCCGGCCTGGGACAGGCCGTAGTACCCGACGGGCAAGCCTTTGCCGACGGAGTCGAGTCCCTGGAGCGCGTCCAGGGTGGTCTGCCAGTCGGGTACGAGTTCTGCCGCCACGGTGTCGTTGAGCTCGGGCCACGCCGGGCCGAAGGGCTCGCCCGCTGCCTCCCGTTCCTGGATGACCGCGACGAGCCGCCGGATCTCCGGGTGCGCCGGCCTGTCCCCGGTACCAGGCGCGTCGATCGCGGCCACCGCGAAGCCGCACGAGGTGACGTAGGGGAAAGCTCGGGAGACGACCTCCCACCCCTTCTTGTGCCCGCCGCCGCCGTGCCCGATCAAGACCAGCGGACGGGGACCGGAGCCCTCGGCGGGCGTCCAGAGCACCCCGGGGATCTCCCCGATGGTGAAGAGCTGCTCGCGGATGCCGTCGGCGACGGTGTCCGAGGTGATTCGCATGCCGGCATTGAACCGGCGTTCCCGCTGGTGTGGCGAGCCGATTACCCGGGCGGCCGGGCCGCCGGCGTCAGCCCGCTCGTCGTTCGGCGGCGATGATCAGGTCCAGGTTGCCGCGGGTCGCTTCGAGTTCGCCGATGGCCTCGCCGATCCGGTCCCGGTGCTTGACCAGCTCGTCGACCAGCTCGGGGCAGCCGGGCGCCAAGAGATCGTCGTCGTCGACCATGCACGGCAGCGCTTGCACGATCTGCGCGATGCTCAACCCGGCCGCGAGCAGGACCCTGATCCGGCGCACGGCCGCCACGTCCGCGTCGCGGTAGACGCGATAGCCGCTCGGCCGCCGTTCCGGGTGCAGCAGGCCGTGCTCCTCGTAGTACCGCAACGCGCGCTCGCTGACGCCGGTCCGTCGCGACAGCTCCCCGATCCGCACCCCGGCTCCCGACTTGACTCTGACGCCGATGTCAAGGTTTAGCTTAGCCGCCATGACACCCGTGACCGTCCTCGGACTCGGACCGATGGGCCGGGCGCTGGCGACCGCGCTCGCCGCCGCCGGCCATCCCACCACCGTGTGGAACCGCACGCCGGGCAAGGGAGACGACCTCGACGCCACCACGGCGGCCACCGCCGCCGAGGCGATCGCCGCCAGTCCCCTCGTCGTCGTGTGCGTGCTGAACCACCAGGCCGTGCGCTCGGTGCTCGAACCCGACGCGCTGACGGGCCGCACCCTGCTCAACCTCACCAACGGCTCGCCGACGCAGGCCCGCGAGATGGCCGCGTGGGCGGCGGGGCACGGCGTCGACTACCTCGACGGCGTGCTGCTGAACGGGGTCGTCGGCGGGCCGGGGGCGGCTTTGCTCTACAGCGGACCGGAGGACGTCTACCAGGCGCACCGGGCCACGTTGTCCGCGCTCGGCGAGCAGGGGACGTACCTCGGCGCGGATCCCGGCCGGGCGGCCGCGTTCAACGCCTCGCTGCTGGACCTGTTCTGGACGTCGATGTTCGGAGTCGTGCACGCGTTCCGGTTGGCCGCCGCCGAGCAGATCACCCCGGCCGAGCTCGCCGGGCACGCGAAGGTGATGGCCGGCCTGGTCCCCGGGCTCATCGACGTGGTCGCCGAGCACCTCGCCGCCGACCACTTCCCCGGCGACGCCTCCACCCTCGTCTCGGCGGCGGCGATCCTGGACGACGTGATCGACACCGTCCGGGCCAACGGCCTGGACGACGGCGTCCTCGACGCCGGACGTGCCGCCGTGCGGCGGGCGATCGACGCCGGGCACGGCTCGGCCGGCTTCTCCCGCCTCGCCGTGCTCTGAGCACCGACACGGCGCACGGCCGCCCGACCCGGAAGCCGCCCCCTCGCAACGCCGGGTCCGGCGGGCGAGGCAGGATCGTGGCATGAGCCTCGATCCACAGCGGGCAGCGGTGCTGGCGCTGCACTGGCAGGTCAACGTCATCAAGCCGGAGGGGTTCTTCGGGCCGATGCTGGCCGAGCCCGTGGCCCGCAGCGGCGTCGTCGGACGAGCGGCGCGTTTTCACGAAGCGGTCGGTGTCCCCGTGTTCTTCACCAGGTTCACCATTCCCGAGGGCGAGGGCGGGCTGGTGCGCAACACCGGCTTCATGCGGGCCGTCGGCGACGCGCAGGAGGCGTTCCGGCCCGACGCGCCCGGCGCGCGGCTGATCCCGGAGCTGGCGGGCGGCACACCGACCGTCGTCGACAACCAGAAGCTGTCCGGCCTCGCCGGCAACGACCTGGCCGCCCGGTTGTCCGAGCGGGGCGTCGACACGCTGCTGCTGACCGGCGTGGCCACCAACCTGACCGTCGAGCAGACCGCGCGCCACGGCACCGACCTCGGCTTCACCGTGCACGTGGTCAGCGACTGCGTGACCGCGGCCGACGACGCCGCCCACACCGCTTCCCTGGCGAACCTCGACCTCACCACGGCGGGCTGCCTGACCGCGGACGAGGTCCTGGAACTCCTGCGCGCGCGGTCCTGAGAGGACGTCAGGACGCGGGCAGCGAGACGAACCCCTCGCGCACGAGCCAGTCGCGGGCGACGGCGGCCGGGTCCCGGCCGTCGACGTCCACCTCCGCGTTGAGCGCGCGCACGGTGTCGTTGTCCAGCTTCGCCACGATCGGCGCCAGCACCTCGGCGACCTGCGGGTGCGCGGCGTGGAAGTCCTGGCGCAGCACGACCGCGGCGTTGTAGCGGGGGAAGAACTTCTTGTCGTCCTCCAGCACGACCAGGTCCAGCGCGACGATGCGGCCGTCGGTGGTGAACACCTCGCCGAAGTTGCACAGCCCCGTGGACGTCGCGGTGTAGATCGTGCCGGTGCCGAAGGTCTTGACCTCCGCCGCGGCGGCGTCGAAGCCGTAGGCCTTCGCCACGCCCGGGAACCCGTCGTTGCGGCTGACGAACTCGGTCTCCAGGCAGAACACGGCCTCGTCCGGCGAGCGGCCGATCAGGGCGGCCATGTCCGAGGTGGTCCGCAGGCCGTTGGCGCGCGCGAACTCCTCGGTGACGGCGAAGGCGTAGGTGTTGTCGATCGCGGAGTAGTCCAGCCAGACCAGGCCGTTGCGGGCCAGGTCGGCGTCGCGGACCGCCTCGTACTGCGCCCGCTCGTCCGGGATCGGGTCGGTGTTGCCCAGGTAGCTGATCCACCCGGTGCCGGTGTAGTCCCAGGACAGGTCGATGTCGCCGGTGATCAACGCCTGGCGGGAGCTGTTGGAGCCCTGGATGTTGGTCATGTCCCGCACCTCGGCGCCCGCCGCGACGAGGGCGACCTCGGCGAGGTAGCCGAGGACCTGGTTCTCGGTGAAGTCCTTGGAGCCGACCGCGATCTCCACGCCGGCCAGTTCGGGCACGGGCCGGATCGAGCCCGGCCCCACGTCGAACGGCAGCGCGAACGACGACTCCAGGCCGCAGCCGGACGTCAGCAGCGCCACCGCCACGACCGCCAGTCGCGTGATCCGCCTCATCGCAGCCCCTTCGGTCCCAGGTAGGTCTCGACGAGCGCGCCCAGCCAGTCCACGAGCAGCGCGAGACCGACCGCCAGCACCGCGCCGGTGATCAGCACGGGCACCCTGGCCAGCTTGTAGCCGGTGTCGATCAGCAACCCGAGGCCGCCGCCGTTGACGAACACCGCCAGCGTGGCCACGCCGACCGCGTGCACCAGCGCCGTGCGCAGCCCGGCCAGGATCAGCGGCACGGCCAGCGGCAGCTCGATCCGCCGCAGCACGGTCGCGGCGGACATGCCGATGCCGCGGCCGGCGTCGACGAGCGCCGGGTCGACGCCCTGGAGCCCGACCATGGTGTTCCGCAGCACGGGCAGCAGCGTGTAGAACGCGATCGGCAGCACCGCCGCCCACAGCCCTTCCAGGCCGGAGACCAGGAAGAACAGCACCAGGATGCCGATCGCGGGCGAGGCCTGGCCGATCGTGGCGAGGCCGAGGAACAGCGGCGCGGCCCGGCGTGCCCACCGGCGGGTGAGCACGATGCCGAGCGGCACCGCCACGACCAGGACGAGCCCGGTCACCACCAGGCTGATCACCAGGTGGTCCCAGGTCGCGGACGCCAGGGAGGAGGCGTTGAGGCTCTGCCGCTCGATCGAGTCGAGGTCGCGGGTGAACGCCCAGAGCAGCACGCCGCCGACCAGCGCCACCACGACGACCGGCTGGACCAGCAGGCGGAGCCGTTCGGCCCGCGGCGGCGAGGTGGTCGTGGTGGCGGCGGTCCGGAGGTCGGTCGCCGCCGTCACGCGTCCGCCTCCGCGTGCTCGTCGCGCAGCTTCCGCACCGTGCCGATCACGGCGTCCATCTCGACCAGCCCGACGTACTCGCCGCGCGAGCCGGTGACGACCGCCGCGCCGCCTTCGGTGAGGATGGCCTCCAGGGCGTCCTGGAGGGTCGACTGGAGCGTCACCGAGTCGCCGACGGGCCGCGGTTGCCCCGGACCGCGCACCCAGCTCACCGGGCGGTTGCGGGCGTCCAGCAGCAGCGCGTGGCGGCGCCCGGACCCGGCGAGCCTGCCGAGGACGTCGGCGGGCCGGTCGGTCGCCGGCGCGGTCACCGCCTGGCTCAGCTCGACCTCGCGCACCCGGCGCAGCCTGAGCTGCTTGAGCGACGCGCCGGCGCCGACGAAACCGGCGACCGTGTCGTCGGCGGGGTTGGCCAGGATCGCCTCGGGGGTGTCGTACTGGAGCAGGCGCGACCGGGGGCCGAGCACGGCGATCCGGTCGCCGATCTTGACCGCCTCGTCGAAGTCGTGCGTGACGAACACGATCGTCTTGCGCAGCTCGGACTGCAGCCGCATCAGCTCGTCCTGGAGGTTGCCGCGCGTGATCGGGTCGACCGCGCCGAACGGCTCGTCCATCAGCAGCACGGGCGGGTCCGCGGCGAGCGCGCGGGCGACGCCGACGCGCTGCTGCTGGCCGCCGGAGAGCTGCCGCGGGTAGCGGTCGCGGAACTCGGCCGGGTCGAGCCCGACCAGGTCCAGCATCTCGTCCACCCGGTCGGCCACCCGCGGGCGGCGCCAGCCGAGCAGGCCGGGGACCGTGCCGACGTTCTGGCCGACGGTCAGGTGCGGGAACAGCCCCGCCTGCTGGATGGCGTACCCGATGCCGCGGCGCAGCTCGTCGGGGTTCAACGACAGGGTGTCCGCGCCGTCGATGGTGATGCGACCCGAGGTCGGCTCGATCAATCTGTTGATCATCCGCATCGTGGTGGTCTTGCCGCACCCGGACGGGCCGACGAGCACCACGGTCTCCCCCGCCGGGATGGTCATGCTGACCGACTCCACCGCGGGCGCCTCGACGCCGGCGTAGCGCTTGGTCACGTCGACGAGCCGGATCTCACTGGCCACGGATCCCCCTGGAAACGGTGTAGCGGCCGATCAGCGCGAAGATCCCGTCCAGGACCAGCGCGAGGACGACGATGCCGAGCGTGCCCGCCACCGCCTGGTTGGTCGCGTTCGCGCTGCCCGCCCTGGTCAGGCCGGCGAAGATCTCCACGCCGAGGCCGGGCCCGCGGACGTAGGCGGCGATCGCGGCGATGCCCATCAGCATCTGGGTGGCGATCCGCGTCCCGGTCAGGATCGCGGGCCAGGCCAGCCTCAGCTCGACCCTGGTCAGCACGCCCACCCTGCTCATCCCGACGCCGCGGGCCGCGTCGCGCACGGCCGGGTCGACGCCGCCGAGACCCACGATCGTGTTGCGCACGACCGGCAGCAGCCCGTACAGCACGAGCGCGACGACGGTCGGCGGCACGCCAAGCCCCAGCACCGGGATCAGCAGGCCGAGCAGGGCGAACGACGGGATGGTGAGGATCGCGCTGGTCAACGCCGTCGCGGCGGTCGAACCGAGCGGGCTGCGGTACACCGCGACACCGATGCCGACACCGATCACCGCGGCCAGCAGGGCGCACTGCACCACGGCGCTGACGTGCAGGAGGGCCTCGACCAGCAGTCGGTTCCACCGGTCGACCACGAACTCCCCGAAGCTCACGTCGTGGCCCCCGGTTCGCCGGCCGCGACGGTCTTGGTCCACACAGGACGGATAAGGCAACCCCCTCGTCCGGGACGCGCTGTCCTAAGTGCACAGCGGCTCGTCACCGCCGCACACCGCACCGCGCGGCGACACCGCGGTGCCGGCGTGCCGAGCGGTCCCGGCACCGTACCGCGATCTTGCCGCAAGGCGTCGCCGGCCGACCTGCCGATCAGCTGACGATCCCGCGAAGTGGTGTCCCGGCCGGACGCCGATGCCCGCCCGCGGACCGGTGTCCGACCGGTCGAGGGCGTAGGGGCAGCAGGAGGACGGCCGCTCGACAGGGGCGACCCGAAGTGCGTTCACCGGCCGTCGTGCGGGGAATGCGATTTCCAGCCACCGTGGAATCATTCCCGCACTATTACGGAAATTTGGTCGCATTCGAGATTCAGCTGTCGTTGACACCGTGCGGGAATCGGTGTTATCCCTTTTCACGAGCTCGGTCGGAGGGCGACATGACTGATTCGACGGACCAACGGCGGCCCGGTTTCCGAGTTCCGCTCATCGTCCTGTTCGTCCTGGTGACCGCCGTGGTCACCTCGGTGTCGGCACGCCTGGTCGCGGACGTCGCCGAGTGGTGGCGGGCGGACGGCGTCCCCTACCTCGCCGCGACCGCGGTGATGCTGGTGCTGTCCAGCGTGCTGATCAACGCCCTGCCGCGCGCGGTGCGGGAGTTCTGGCAGTGGGAGGGGCCCTTCCCCGCCGCGGCGGACCGCGTCCGGAAGGCGTTGGGCAGGCCGCGGAAGGCGGTGGCCGTCCTGGTCACGGTCCTCCTCCTCAGCCTGGGCAGCTACGTGCTGCTGCCGCCGCCGCTGGAGGCCGGCGAGCTGGTCCTCATGACGGCGACGGACCTGAGTCCCCACGACCCGCGGACCACGGTGATCGAGCAGTGGAACGAGAGCCACCCGCGAAACCCGGTCATCGTCGAAACCGCGGCGGGCGAGACCGAGGAGCAGCACGAGCGCATGGTCAACGACGTCGAGGACGGCGGCGCGCACAAGGCCGACGTCTACCTCCTCGACGTGGTGTGGATGCGGGAGTTCATCGACCACGGCTACCTCCGCGAACTGGACCGGTCGAAGCTCGCCGGCGGCCTGGACGACTTCGTCGCGCCGGTCCGGCGCACCTGCGAGGAGGTGGGCGGACCGCTGTGGGCGCTGCCGCTCAACACCGACGTCGGGCTGCTCTACTACCGCACCGACGTCCCGGGCCTCGCCCCGCCGACCAGTTGGGACGGGCACTCCGGCGTCCTCGCCACCCAGGCGCTCGGCGAGCTGGAGGCGGCCACCACCGCGCAGTTCTCGGACGAGATGCTCATGGTCGAGGCGCTGGAGGCCATCTGGGCGGCGGGAGGCCGCGTGGTGACCGAGGACGGCCGCGTCAGGCTCACCCCGGACGGCAGCCAGGTGCAGTTCACCGAGGACGACTACGAGGGCATGCGCAACCTCAACGCGATGGCGACGGCCCCGCGCGTCGCCCTCTCCGACCCGCGACCCGAGGACACCACCGCGTCCCACGCCGTCGAGCAGTTCGCCGCCGGGCGCACGGCGTTCATGCGGAACTGGGCGGTCGCCGACGAGCAGCTGACCGACCTGCGGGACGTGCTG
Organism: Actinosynnema sp. NPDC002837; assembly: GCF_040295345.1. Lineage (NCBI taxonomy): Bacteria > Bacillati > Actinomycetota > Actinomycetes > Pseudonocardiales > Pseudonocardiaceae > Actinosynnema > Actinosynnema sp. NPDC002837. The sequence continues at coordinate 52,669 of NZ_JBEOVG010000022.1, read as the reverse complement.
GACGCCAAGGGCGTCACCTTCCGCACCGCGCCGCTGCCCCGGTCGAGCGTGTCGGAGGCGAGCAGCGTGCTCGGCGGGCAGAACCTCGCGATCTCGGCGCACAGCGACAAGCCGAAGGCCGCGCAGGCCCTGATCCAGTTCCTCACCAGCACGCAGAGCCAGCAGATCCTCGCCGAGGTCGGCGGGTTCGCGCCGACCCGGGACTCGGTGTACGACCGGGCCGAGGGCGAGCACTTGGTGCAGGTGCGGACCGCGTTGCGCAACGCCGGGCTCCGGCCGGTCACGCGCAGCTACACCGAGTTCAGCCGGAGGTTCCGCGAGGCCGTCAGGGGCGTGGTGACCGAGCAGGACCGCATCTCCGACGCCGTGGCCCGGGAGTTGGCGGAGATCCTGCGGAAGTGACGGCCGGGTCGACCCGCTGACCGCGTCGACGCGTGCCCGGTGGAGCTCCGCGCGCTGTGTCGGTTCAGTCCGCCACCTGTCACCCGTTCGGCCCAGCACGCGGGCCGCCGAGTCGACCATCGCGAGGCACGTCCCGGGTACGGACGGGCAGACCTGCCCCGACGGACTTCCGGCGCGCCCGTGCCACGTGGTGGGCTCAAGCCGGCTCCCTGCCGCCGGGCGGACGGGGGTTCCGGAGGACCGGTACCGGCCCCGGTGCCGGTGCGGAGGTGCGAGGCGATGTGGTCCCACGAGGACGGAGGTCGCGTGGCGGACGGTTCCACGCCCGAGAGGTTCGCGGGCGACCTGTTCCTCGAACTGGCGGTCAAGGGGTGGCTGGTGGTGGAGCCGGCGGAGGCCGAGCGGGTCATCGCCGGCTTGGAGCGGACCCTGGAGGTCGTCCGGTCGCGGGCGCACCGGACCGAGGTGTCGAGGCGGCTGCGCAGCGCGGCGGGCGACGACATCGACCCGGAGGTCGACCGGCTCGTGGTCGACACGGTGTTCGCCGAGCAGATCATGGCGGGCTCGTGGGAGCGCGCGCTGGTCGAGCTGCCGAAGTACATCGAGGCGTTCCGGATGGCCGCCCGCAACGCGCCCCGGCGTGAGCCGTGACGCCCACGCCGAGCGACATCGCGTCGTGCGACCTGCGGTTCGAGCTGGGCGCGGCCGTGGAGGACCTCCGCCACTACCGGGAGACCGGTGACCACACCACGGTCGAGCTGATGCTCGCCTGGATCGACGCGCTGCTCGACGAGTGGAACCGCCGCGCCCGGTGAACCGCGCGGGACGGGCTCCACCGCGCACAAGCATCACCACGCCCAAGTCTCGCCGCACAAGTCTCACCACGCCCAAGTCTCGCCGCACACGAGTCTCGCCACGCACGAGTTCGCCGCGCACCACAACGGGTGCGCGGCGGTCACAGGAGCGACGACGCGAGGTCGGGGTCAGCCGGCGATGTCGCCCAGCTCGCCGCTGACGTTGAGCAGCTGGGCGCAGTTCGGCGCCTGCCGGCCGCTCGCCGGCGTGCCGGGCCGGGCGCAGTCGACCGTCGCGGTCACCGTGCCGTTCTCCGGGATGTCGATCGGCGTCACCCAGTGGTAGTCCTGGTTGCGGAACGTCTCCAGCGCGATCACGGTGATCGTGCGCTCCCCGAACGCGATCGTCAGCACGCCCTCGTCGCCCTGGTGGTTGGCCAGCACGATGTCGGTGATGTGGAAGACCTTGCCCGCGGGCACGACATAGGTGCCGGTCGCGCGCTGACCCGCGTTGGCGCGGATCTCGATGGTGCCCGAGCTCTGCTCGCCGCCACCGCTCGTGCCGCGGCCCTGCCCCTGGCCCTGGCCTTGCCGCTGCCCCTGCTCGCCGGCGGGCTGTTGTTCCGACGCGCCGCCGGGCTGCTCGGCAGGCGCCTGCGGCTCGCCCGCCTGCGCGATCTCCTGGGCACGGCCGTCGGCCGCTTCCCGGGCGGCGCTGAGCACCGCCGGGCGCACCAGCAGCAGCCACGCCAGCAGCAGCGCCAACAAGGCGCCCAGCAGCGACAGCAGCCATCGGGACAGGATCGGGAGCTGCACCAGCTCGCCGGCCAGCTCGTGCTCGCGCCGCTCGTCGGCCGCCAGGGCCACCGCCTCCAGCCGCACCGGCCACACCGCGGGCTTGCCGAACCACAGCAGCTTCGCCACCCGGGCGCGCAGCTCCAGCTCGGCCTTCGCTCCGGGGTCCACAGTGGACGGCGCGGTGGACACGGCGACCTTCAGGTGGTCGTCGGCTTCGGGCAACGAGAGCGTCACGACGGTCGGCGTGTTGCCGTTGTTCCGCACCTCGACGCGGTAGCGCGCGCTGCGCCACGCGCGACGGCGCTTGGGGATCAGTCGGGCCCGCTGCTCCGCGAACGGTTCGATGATCACGGTCGTCTCGGTCACGACCGCCGACTCCGGCCGTTCGGCGGGCAGCACCCGCACGCCGAGCGGCACCTCTCCCGCGCGCACCTCGGGTGAACGCGGTGGGCGCAGCACTATGGCGACCTGCTCCGAGGTCCCGGGGTACAGCGACAGCCGTGCCGGTTCGACGGTGGTCCAGGGGGCGCACCCGCCCACCACCTCGAACTCGTACGCCTCGACGATGTCGCTGTCGTTGCGCACCGTCATCGTCGTGCTGGTCTCCTGACCGGGCGTGACAACCACGGTGGGGAGACCGAATTCGGTCGTTGTGGTCACCCGACGAACGGTAGGGACGCCGCCACCGGCCCGGACAGGGAGAAAAGGGCACTGTGCGGGCAAACCCGTGCACCGAAGGCCCCGCGCCGGTGCCCCGAAGCCCTCGCCCGGCCCACGATGGTCCGGACGAGGTCGCCGACACCGCGCGGTCCGGTCGTTCCACAGGAGGTTGTCATGACCAGGATTCCGGTGGCCGTGTACGCCGAGGACCCGGTGCTGAAGGCCGGCATCACGCACCAGCTGCGGCCGCGGCCCGAGGTCGAGGTGGTGCGGCCGGACGAGGAGGCGCGCGCCGCCGTGTCGCTCGTCGTCGTGGACCGGGTGGACGAGGAGGCGGCCCGGTTGCTTCGCCGGTTGAGGCAGTCCACCACCACGCGCGTAGGCCTGGTGGTGGGGCACTTCGACCAGGACGCGCTCCAGATCACCATCGACTGCGGGGTGACGGCGGTGATCCGGCGCGCCGAGGCGCACCAGGACCGGCTCGTCAGCACGATTTCCGCGCTGGTCAAAGGGGAAGCGGTGCTGCCCGGCGACCTGCTCGGCACGCTGCTCGACCACGTGGGCCGGTTGCAGCGCAGCGTGCTGGACCCCAACGGCCCGTCGCTGTCCACGCTCACCGCACGTGAGGCGGACATGCTGCGGCTGGTGTCCGAAGGCTTCGACACCACCGAGATCGCCGCCAAGACGTCGTTCTCGGAGCGGACGGTGAAGAACGTCCTGCACGAGGTCACCACCCGGCTGAACCTGCGCAACCGCGCGCACGCCGTCGGCTACGCCATGCGGCACGGCCTGATCTGAGTTGCCCGAACGGCCCGGGGTCGTGCCCCGACCGTGCCCGCCCGGACCTCCGCGCCGCGCGGTGGGCCGGCCGACGATTCCGGCACATGCCCCAGACGGAGGTGGAACCTTGTCGAGCTGGTTGCCGACCCGACCCCTCGCCACGATCGGCGCGGCGGTGGCGCTGAGCGCCGCGGTCGTCGCGGTGCACGACGTCGCCACGTCGGTGTCGGCGGCGGTGCTCCAGGACGACCCCGTATCCGGCCGGATCGCCTACGCGGGCACCGGGCACCGCAGCATCGGCGCGGTCACCGGTCCCGTGCCCGAGCAGCCGCGGCCGAGCGCGCCGCTGTTCGGCGCCGGACCCGCGCACCACGACGACCACGTCTCGGCGCGCGGCGGGCTGGTGGTGTTCACCAGCCTGCGCGACGGGCCGGAGCCGCAGGTGTACCTGCGCGCGGCCGACGGTTCGGTGCGCAGGCTCACCGAGGGCCTCGACGCGGGCCACCCCCGGCTGTCCCCCGACCTGCGGACGGTGGTGTTCGACTCGCGCGAGGACGGCGCGCGCGACCTGTGGCTGGTCGGCGTGGACGGCACGGGGCTGCGCAGGCTGACCGACACGCCGTCCGACGAGGCGTGGCCGACGTTCGCACCGGACGGCGCGAGCGTCGCGTTCTCCGGCGACCGCGACGGCGCGCGGGAGATCTACCGCGTCCCGGTGGGCGGCGGCCGGGTCACCCGGGTCACCGACGAGCCGGACGGCGACGCGGGCGAGCCGGACTGGAACCCGCGGGACGGCCGCATCGCCTACACCCTGGACGTCGGCGGCGTCCCGCGGCCGCGCGTGCTCGACGGTGGTCGGGTCGGCGCGCCGGTGCTGGGCGGCGACCAGGCCGGGTGGCGTGGCCGCTGGCCCGTCTGGCTGCCGGACGGCGCCGGTCTGCTGTTCCTCAGCACCGACCAGGTCTGCTCGTGCCCGGCCGACCCGAACGTCGAGAAGGTGTACCGGGTCGACACCGGCCCGGGACTGCCCGTCACGACCGCGCCCGGCCTGCTGCTGGCGGAGAACCGCGCGGTCACCTCGCCGACGTGGCTGGTGGACGCGCGCGGCGAGCACCTGCTCGTGGCCCGCACGACCGCCGAGACCTACTTCACCGCGACGCTGCAGGACGTCCGGCCGGACGGCTCCGACCCGCGCGACCTGGGCGTGCCGGTGCTGCGCGAGGACCCCGGGATCGCCGACGACCCCAACCTGCTGTTCCACCCGCGCGAGGGCTACGACCCGTGGACGCAGCGGCAGTCCTACTCCCCCGACGGCCGCACGATCGCGCTGAGCCGGTTCGAGGACGTCGACGGCCGGCGGGTGCAGCGGCTGTGGCTGGTGGACGCCGACGGCGGCAACGCGCGGCGGCTGCCGGTCGCGGACCGGCAGCCGGCGGACTGGGAGTTCGACGCGGTCTGGTCGCCGGACGGCCGGTTCCTGGCGTTCGCCCGCCGCACGCCGGGCGGCGTGCGGCCCGAGGGCGGTGCGAGCCGCATCGTGGTCGTCGAGGCCGCGACCGGCGCGGTGGCGGGGCGGCTGACGCCACCGCCGTCCGCCGCCGACCAGGAGGACACCCAGCCCGCGTGGTCACCCGACGGCACGACGCTGGCGTTCACCCGCGGTCGGGTCTTCGACGGCCCCACCGGCGAGGTGCGCGACAACCACGTGTGGACCGCCCGGACCGGGACGCTGGACCGGCAGCGGGACGTGTCGGCGGCGGTCTGCGGGTTCGACTGCGAGGTGACCGACGACAGCTCGGTGTTCAGCCCGGACGGCCGCGCGTTGGCGTTCAACCGCGAGGCCGACGGCGTGCTGCTGGTGTCGTTGGCGGACAACGGGTGCCGCGTGGTGCTGCCCTCGGGGGCGAACACGTGCGCCACGCCGTTGACCGCGCCGCCTTCGGGGCCGTTCCAGCCCAGGGACGTGTCGTTCTCGCCCGACGGCGACCGCGTGGTGCTGACCGCGCGCCGCGTGGGTGACCTGGCGTCGCCGGAGGAGCTGGCGGTGGTCGACCTCGGCACGGGCGCGGTGCGGCGGATCACGGCCGACCTGCCGGGCAGGCAGAAGGAACCGACCTGGCAGCAGACGGTCGACCTGGCCGTCCAGGCACCCGATACCACGCCGGACGCGGACACCGGCACGACCACGCCGGTGACGGTGACCGTGGTCAACCGCGGTCCGGCCACCTCCCCCGGCACCGCGTTGACCGTCGCCGTCCCGGACGGCGTGCGGCTGGCGGCGTTGCGCCCCGCGCGCGGCACCTGTGACGTGGCCGGGTTGCGGTGCGACCTCGGGGTGGTGGGGCCCGGTGCGTCCGTGGACGTCGTCGCCGACGTGGTGGGCGTGGTGCCCGGACGGCGGAGCGTCACCTGGTCGGTGGCGGGCGCCGTGCTCGACGTGCTGCCGTCCGACAACGCCGCGGCGACGGCGATCCCGGTGCGCGACCCGGTGGCCGGACCGCCGCCGCCCGCGCCGCCGCCCGCCGTGCCGCCGGCCGGTCCTTCGCTGGCCGTGGTGGTGCAGCCGGATCCGTCCTACGTGGGCGGACGGGCGACGGTGAGCTACACCGTGCGCAACGGCGGCGGCGCCCTGGCCACCGGGCTGCGGCTGGACTTCGCGCTGCCCGCGCAGGTGCCGGTGGCGGCCCTGCCGCCGGGGTGCGCGAACACCGGGTGCCCGGTGCCGGACCTGCCGCCGGGCGCGTCGCAGGTGGTGCAGGTCGTGCTCGCGCCGAACGCGCCGCTCCAGACCACCGTGCGCGGGACGTTGCGCACGACCGGCACGGACGCCGACCCGGCGGACAACGTGGCCGCCGCGCCGATGCGCGTGCTGCGGCCCCGGATCGAGGCCGTGCCGCCGATCGGCGAACCCGGTTTCGTCACGTCGGTGCGCGGCGTGGACTTCCCGCCCGGCGTGCCGGTGCGGCTGTCCTGGTCGCCCGGCATCACCGCGGCCGCGACGCCGACCGTGCCGCGCCCGGACGGCGGGTTCACCGCGCAGTTGCTCATCCTCGCCAAGGACCAGACCGGGCGGCGGACGATCACCGCCGCCGGAGCCGGTTTCGAGCCCGCCACCACCGGGTTCCTCGTCGTGCCCGGTTCCGTGGGGCCGCCCGACGAGGTGCGGCGCAGGTGACGACGAGGAGGTTGCCGTGATCCACGAGGTCGACGAGGGGATCCGCCGGCTGCTCCAGGCCGGCGGGGTGCCCGGCGGCGGTGGCGAGCTCGCGTTCGAGGCGCCTACCACCGACTGGACGGCACGGCGCAACGCGCCGACCGTCAACGTGTTCCTCTACGACATCCGCGAGGACGAGAGCCGGCGCAGCGCGGGCGACCTGGAGGTGTTCGAGGGCGGCGAGCTGGTCGGGCACCGCAGGCCGCCCCGCTGGTTCCGGCTGTCCTACCTGGTGACGGCGTGGACGAACCGGCCGCAGGACGAGCACCGGCTGCTGTCGGGGGCGTTGGTGTGCCTGGCGGGCCACAGCAGGCTGGCGTCGGAGTGGCTGACCGGGTCGCTGGCCGAGCTCGACCTGAGCGTGCTGCTGGAGTCGGGCGGCCCGGTGTCGGAGGGCCGTGCGGCGACGGACGTGTGGTCGGCGCTCGGCGGGCGGCTCAAGCCGGCCGTCAACCTGGTGGTGACCGCGCCGGTGGCCGGCGTCGTGACCCCGCTCGCCCCGCCGGCCGCCGGCGGCCTGGTCCTGGTCGGCGGCCCCGAGGAGGACGCCCGCAGGCTGCGTTACGACGACGTCGCCGGCGACGGCGGTTTCGCGCCGGCCCGTGCCCGACCCGCCGACCGGCGGCGACGCGGCGGCCCGATCCGATGACGACGACGGCCCGCTCACCCGCGCGGACCGCCGTGACGCCCGGCAGCTATCGACAGGGTGGTGCGAACCGATGACCGTGACGACACCGACGTCGACGACGTCCGAGGCGCGGGACCTGGCCTACCTGTGGGCGAGGCTGGGCGCGGTCGAGTGGCGGGTGCGCCGGGCGGTCGCCCTGCGGCTGGCCGACGACCCCTCGCCGGACGACCCGCACCGCGGCCTCTACCTGACCGCCGACGCGGTCCGGCGCATCCTCGACGGGCAGCCCGAACCGCTGCCGCCACCGGAGGCAGCCCCGGACCTCGACGTGCTCGCCGCGCTGGTGCCCGAGCCGGGCCCCCGGCTGCTGACCCTCGCGCGGCGGTTCGACCTCGAACCGGTGGACGTCGAGTTCCTGCTGGTGGCCCTGGCGCCGGACGTGGACGCCCGGTTCGAACGCCTCTACGGCTACCTCAACGACGACCTCACCCGCCGCCGGGCGACCGTGGGGCTGGCGCTCGAACTGTGCGGGCTGCCCGCGGCCGGCGCGGGGCGGTTCCGGTTCGCCGCGTCCGCGCCGCTGGTCGCGGCCGGCCTGGTCGAGGTGCGCGACGACGCGCTGCCCGCGTTGTCCCGGTCCTTGCGCGTGCCCGACCGGGTGGTCGCCCACCTGCTCGGCGACGACGAGCCCGACCCGGCGATCGGCGGCACGGCCCGCCTGGCGCCCGCGGGCGTCGACCCGGAGCCGTCGGCCGAACGGCTCGCCGCCGGGCTGCCGGCCGGCATCCGGTCGGTCCACCTGCGCGACACCGACGGCGACGCGGGCCGGCTCGCGGTGGACGCCCTGGCCGCGGCCGGTCGTGACGCCGTGGTGCTGGACGTCACGGCGTTGGTCGACCGGCCGCACCCGCCGCTCGCGGAGGTCGTCCGGGAGGCCCGGTTGCGCGGCGCGGGACTGGTGCTCGGCCCGCTGGAACCGCTGCTGCCCGAACGCGCCCGGCTGATCCGCGACCTCACCGCGCTGGCCGGCGCCGTGCCGCTGTTCCTGCACAGCCGGCGGCACTGGGACCCGCGCTGGACGCCGCACCCGGTGGTGTCGGTGCCCGTGCCGCCGCCGACCGCGGACCGGCGGGCGCGGCGGTGGGCGCGGGCGCTGGCCGACGTCACCGGCACGGCGGCCGATCCCGCGCTCGTCGCCGACCTGGCCGGGTACCGGCTGGGCGCCGACGAGGTGGACCACGCGGTCACCGTCGCCGCACGTCTGGCGCTGCTGGAGGACCGACCCGTCGACCTGGGGCACGTCCGGGCCGGGGTGCGGGCCCAGAACGGCGCCGGGTTGGAGCGGTTGGCCAGGCGGATCACCCCCGGCGTCGACTGGGACGACCTGGTCCTGCCGGCGCCGACCCGGCGGCAGCTGGAGGAGCTGGTGCTGCGCGCCCGGCACCGGGAACGGGTCCTCGGCCAGTGGCGCATGCGGCCCGGCGGCGGCCGTGGCCGCGGGGTGGTGGCGTTGTTCGCGGGCGAGTCGGGCACGGGCAAGACGATGTCGGCCGAGGTCGTGGCCGGCGCGGTCGGCATGGACCTCTACGTGGTCGACCTGTCGTCGGTGGTGGACAAGTACGTCGGCGAGACGGAGAAGAACCTGGAACGGATCTTCACCGAGGCCGCGGGCGTGCACGGCGTGCTGCTGTTCGACGAGGCGGACGCCGTGTTCGGGAAGCGCTCGGAGGTCAAGGACGCGCACGACAAGCACGCCAACATGGAGTCGGCGTACCTGTTGCAGCGGATGGAGTCCTTCGACGGCATCGCGGTGCTCACCACCAACCTGCGGTCCAACGTGGACGAGGCGTTCACCCGGCGGATCGACGTGATCGCCGACTTCCCGGTGCCCGACTCGACGCAGCGGCTCGCGCTGTGGGACCGCTGCCTCGGCTCGCGGCTGCCCCGGGCGGACGACCTCGACCTGGCGTTCTGCGCCGAGCGGTTCGAGCTGGCCGGCGGGTCGATCCGGGCGTGCGCGGTGACCGCCGCCTACCTGGCCGCCGCCGCCGAGCGGCCGGTGCGGATGACCGACGTGCTGGCCGCCGTGCGGCAGGAGTACCGCAAGCTCGGCAGGCTCGTGCTGCCCGGCGAGTTCGGCCCGTGGGCGGAGACCGACCAGCTCTGACGACCCGTGTGCCGACGAGCGCCCGCCCCGCCGCGGGCGCTCCTCGGCGTGCCCGGACCACGGCCGGCCGGCCGCACCGGCGCAACGGTCCGGCCGGCGTGCGGAACAGCGCGTCCTCAGGAGGCAGCGGCGGGAGCCGGACCGCCGATTGCCTGTTGGTGCAGCGGGAGTGCCCTCGACCGGGGCCCGCCGGTCCTGCCGCCGCACGCGTGCGCGGGCGACGCTTGTGGTGCCAGAGCGGAAGAGCAGACAAGGAGCGACCATGCCGCAGTACCTCTCGCCCGGCGTGTACGTGGAGGAGGTCCAGACCGGTGCCCGCCCGATCGAGGGAGTCGGCACCGCGGTGGCCGCCTTCGTCGGCTTCGCCGAACAGGGCCCCTTCCACCAGCCGACCCTGGTCACCAACTGGAACCAGTACGTGCGCGACTTCGGCGGCTTCACCGAGGACGCCTACCTCCCGCACGCCGTCTACGGCTACTTCGCCAACGGCGGTGGCGCGGCGTACGTGGTGCGGGTGGGCGGTCCGGCGGGCAACGGCGAGGACGTGCCCGCCGCGCCGGTGCCCGTGACGCTGGGCGGGCTGCGGATCTCCGCCCTGCCCGCCGCCGGCCCGGACGTCTCCGTCGAGGTCTCCGACGCCGACGGCGAGAACCCGCCGGAGGACCGCTTCAAGCTGCTGGTCCGCCAGGGCGACAAGGTCGTGGAGACCTTCGACGTGTCGACCCGCAGGAACCTCAAGAACTACGTGGTGACGCAGGTCGCCGAGCGGTCGAAGCTGATCGAGGTGACCGAGCAGTCCGGCACGGCGCTGACCAGGCCGGACAAGCAGTCGGTCCCGCTGCCCGCCGCGAAGGCGGCCGGGCCCGTGACGCTCGACGCGCAGGAGTACGTCGGCGACGCCGCGGCGCGCACCGGGTTCGGCGGCCTGGAGAACATCGACGAGGTCACCATGGTCGCGGTGCCCGACCTGATGAGCGCCTACCGGCGCGGCCTGATCGACCTGGAGGGCGTGCAGACCGTGCAGGCGGCGGTCGTCTCGCACTGCGAGCAGATGGGCGACCGGGTCGCGGTGCTGGACGCCCCGCCCGGGATGTCGCCGCAGCGCGTGCACAAGTGGCGGATGGAGGAGGCGAACCACGACTCCCGCTACGCCACCGTGTACTACCCGTGGATCAAGGTCTTCGACCCGGCGAGCGGCCGCAACGCGTTCGTGCCGCCGTCCGGCCACGTCGCCGGCGTGTGGGCGCGCAGCGACGCCGAGCGCGGCGTGCACAAGGCGCCGGCCAACGAGGTCATCCGCGGCGCGGTCGACCTGGAGGTGTCGCTCAGCAAGGGTGAGCAGGACCTGCTGAACCCGGTCGGCGTGAACTGCGTGCGCACGTTCCCCGGCCGCGGCATCCGCATCTGGGGCGCCCGCACGCTGTCGTCCGACCCGGCGTGGCGCTACCTGAACGTGCGGCGGCTGTTCAACTTCTTGGAGGAGTCCATCCTCCTGGGCACGCAGTGGGTGGTGTTCGAGCCCAACGACGACCGGCTGTGGGCCGGCATCCGCCGCAACATCACCGCGTTCCTCACCGAGCAGTGGCGTCAGGGCGCGCTGTTCGGCCGCACGCCGGACGAGGCGTTCTACGTCAAGTGCGACCGCGACAACAACCCGCCGGAGTCGGTCGACCTCGGCCAGGTGGTGTGCGAGATCGGCGTGGCGCCGGTCAAGCCCGCCGAGTTCGTGGTCTTCCGCCTCGCCCAGTTCTCCGACAACACCAGCCTCGTCAGCGAATAGCCCGCGGATCCCCGAAAGGCAGCACCAGTCATGGCAGACGGCGACGCACTCTCCACCCACATCTTCGGCCTCCAGCTCGGCGCGTACATGGTCGAGTCCTTGCAGGAGGTCAGCGGGGTGACGATCGAGGAGGACGTGGTCGAGATCTCGCAGGTGACCCCGCAGGGCAAGCCGTTGCTGCGCAAGCAGCCCGGCGCCCGCAAGGGCGGCGAGATCACGGTCACCAGGGGGATGGACAAGAGCAAGGAGTTCACCAAGTGGCTCAAGGAGACGGTGAACAAGGGTGACGTCGAGACGGCGCGCCAGAACATCACCATCGAGATCATGAACAGCAAGGGCGAGACCGAGCGGCGGCTGAACCTGGTCAACGGGTGGGTCAGCCGCTGGGAGGGGCCGTCGCTCAAGGCGGGCGAGTCCAGCGCCGCGTTGGAGAAGGTGACCATCACCTTCGAGGACATCACCCTGGAGGACTGATGAGGCGTCGGGTGATCGGGCTCGACTCGCTGGACGAGCTGGCGGAGCCCGCTGAGGTGGCACAGCCCGCCGTGGCGCGGGAACCGGCGCTGCGCACCGAGTTCGAGTTCGAGCTGCCGCGCGGTTACGTGGACGCCGACGGCGTGGTGCACCGCAACGGCCGGATGCGGCTGGCGACGGCCCGTGACGAGCTGCGCCCGCAGATCGACCTGCGGGTCAAGGAGAACCCGGGTTACCTCAGCGTGCTGCTGCTCAGCATGGTGATCACCGAGCTGGGCGCGGTGGACGAGGTGAACGTCGGCGTGGTGGAGCGGATGTACGCCACGGACATCGCGTTCCTCCAGGACTTCTACCGGCGGATCAACAGCGAGGGGCACACCCGCGCCGGGGTGACGTGCCCGTCGTGCGGCAGCGGGTTCGAGGTCGACCTGGCCGGTGGTCGCCTGGGGGAATCGTGACGTACGCGGCCGACCGGCTGCACGAGGAGGTCGCGTACGTGGCCTACCACTTCCACTGGGAACGAGACCGGATCCTCGACCTGGAGCACCACGAGCGCAGGCGTTGGGTCCGCGAGATCGCGCGCATCAACACCAGGGTGAACGAAGGGGGGTGACGTGATGGGCTTCTGGGACAGGTTCCGCCGCAAGGCCGTAGCGCCTACGCCGGCTGCGGCTCCCGCTGCGGCTGCGGCTCCGGCTCCTGGGTCCGATTCGGACGGTGGCTGGCGCGCGACCCGACCGATGGAGGGGGTGATCCAGCGCAAGGGCATCGCGGTGGGTGACGGACTGCGGTTCCGGAGCGGCCTGGCGGCTTGGCAGGACCACACGTTCAGCGGCGACCTCGGCCACGCGGTCCTGCCAGGCGCTCCGGTCGGTGTGATGCACGGCCTGGCCCGGCCCACCGGCGCACCCGGCGGCTACGCGGGGACGAACCACCTCACCGTCGCCCTGCCCGACAACCCTGCTGCGCAAGAATCCCCATCCCCGACCGACAGCTCCAGCACCACCGGCACGATCACCACCCCGACCACCAGCCCTACCGCCCCGGTCGGCAAAGTCGGACAGGTCGGCAAGGTCGCCCCAGTCGGCAAGGTCGCACAGGTCGGCCAGCCCGACCAGAAGCCAACGGTGGCACAGCGGTCGCCGGCCACCTCGAAGCCGGCCGTCACGCAGCGGCGGACGGCCACTCCAAACCCAGCCACTCCAACCAACCCAGGCGCTCGGGTCACCCCAGCTACTCGGCCCGCCCCGGTCGCTCCGGTTGCTCGGCCCGCCCCGGTCGACCCGGTTGCTCGGCTCGCCCCGGTTGCTCGGGTCGCCCCGGTCGCCCCGGTCGCCCCGGTCGCCCCGGTCGCCCCGGAGCCGATGATCGCGCAGCGATCACCAGCCACCACCCCGATTTCCCCCGCCACCCCTGCCCCAACCTCCCGCCCCGCCGACCAGGTCGCCCCCACCGCGGCCGCCGCCCAACCGGCCCTCGATCCAACAGCCGCGCAGCCGCCAACCACCCCGCTCACCTCGGCCACCCCGCTCACCTCGGCCACCCCGGTCGCCTCCGCCACCCCGCGCGCCTCCGCCATCCCGGTCGCGCCCCTCCTCCCGGTGGCGCAGAGGCCGACAATCGCGCAGCGATCACCGGCCACACCAGTCGTCTCGGCCACACCAGTCGTCCCAGCCACTCCAGCCGCCCCAGTCAGCCAAGCAGTCCAGACAGACCGAGCCGGCCAAGTCGCACCGGAGCCGACGAGCGCGCCGCGATCACCAGCCGGCCCGGTCTCCCTGCACCCGGTCGGCACCCCACTGACCGTGGCACGTCGGGACGTCACGCCACTGCGGCCCATCCCGATCGCCCGAACGACGAACAAACCGGCGGTGCAGCGCCGGGCCGTTCCCGATGCGGCACCGACCCGGACCGGGCCGACCGCCACCGCCACCGCCACCGCCACCGCAACCCCGGCCGCCGAGCCGACACCCACCCCGCCGACCGAACAGGCGCCGCTGGTCGGTCAAGCCGTGCAACGCGCCGAATCGCTACCGCAGCCCGGACCGCGACCCACGGCTGAGCCACCGATCGCACCGCCGGAACCGGGCGAACCCGCCGCTCCGGTGTGGCGCAGGTCAACCACGTCACCGGCGGACGCACCGACCGCCGCCACGCCCGCGCCACAGCGTGCGTCGCGGACTACGGCGATCCTGGGCGAACCGCTCGACCGCCTCCCCGCCGATGCCGTAGTCCAGCGCAAGCCGGAACCCGGACCGACGCCCGACAAACCACCGGCGCCCTCCCAAGGCAAACCAAGAACCGGACCGGTCCTGGGCGAGCCACTGGCGCGGATTCCCGCCAACGCCGTCCTACCGCACGGCACCGCCGCCAAGCCGACCCACGAACCAGCGCGAACCGGCGAGATGGTGCAGCGCCGAGCAACACCACCCACCACGACCACCCCGCACCGGCCAATCGCCGACACCCCGAACCGCGAGACCGCCGGCAACCTGGACCGCCGACCTGCCGGCAAGCCCTCGAACCGCCAAGCCGACCGCACCGCCCCGGCCAGGCCACCGAGGTCACCCGACCAGGCACCCCTGCCGGTCGTGCCGCTGACCCGCCCGACCGTGCAGCACCAGCACCTCACCACCACACCCCTGCTCCCAGCCCGGCGGCCGCTGATCTCCCCCACCACCACCGACCTCCCGCCGAGCACCGCGAACCTGCCCCGAGCGGTCCCACTCCGGTGGACGTCCGGGGGTTCGGCGGCACGCCGGCCCTCGGGCAGCGGGCCCGACGTCCAACGCGCGCAGGCCAAGGGGGACGCGCGTAGGCACCCGGACCCGGTGCTGCCCGGTGCGAGACCCGCCAGAACCGGCCGGCCGGCCGTGGTCCGCCCGACGCCACCCGCCGACCCGACCGACACCGCGCACCAAGGGATCACCCACCCACCCGTCACCGCACCAAAGCCACCGACACCACCGGCACCACAGACACCGCCGAAACCGGTCCAACCGGCGCCGGCGATCCGCGTCACCACGAAACCCGCGCCCGTCCAACGCGTCGCCGAACGCACCACGACCCCGAAGCCCACCGCCGAACCGACGGGACCGGCCCACCCCGACCTCGACGACCTGGCCCGCCGCCTGCTCGAACCGGTCGGCAGGCTCCTGCGCGCCGAGCTGCGCCACGGCCGCGAGCGCGCGGGCCTGCTGCACGACCGCCGCCGCTGACCACACCCCGGGCCGACCAACCAGGAGGTACCGATGTCCGACACCCTCTTCGCCACCAGCGTCTTCTTCCGGCTCTCCATAGCGGGCAACGACCTCGGCGCCTTCCACACCTGCGACGGCATGGGCGCGCAGATGGAGGTGGAGCAGTTCGCCGAGGGCGGCAACAACGGCTTCGCCTGGCAGCTGCCCACCCGCATCACGTGGTCCAACATCACCATGACCCGCCCGGTCACGGCGGACACCGCCAAGGTCGTCAAGTGGCTCAACGAGGTCATCAAGAAGGTCGAGCGCAAGGACGGCGAGATCGTCGCCCTCACCCCGGACGGCAGCCGGATCGCGGGCTGGCAGGTGCAGGGCATCGTCCCGGTCCGCTGGCAGGGCCCGTCGTTCGACCCGTCGAGCTCCCAGGCCGCGGTGGAGACGTTGGAATTCGCCCACGAAGGCATCGACGCGTCCTGAGACGAGGCTGACATGGCAGGCAAACCGGGAGCGAGCCTCACCCGCGCCCAGCTCGTGATCATGGAGCCGCCCGCGCAGGCCGGCGCGAAGCCGGGCGCCAAGCTGGCCACGGTGAAGTTCCAGTTCAACCCGAACACGTTGGCGCTGAGCAAGAACACCGAGTGGCGCCGCAACCCGTCCCGCCTGGCGGACGAGACGTCGATGCCGGAGTTCGTCGGCAGCGGACCGCGCAACCTGTCGGTCGACGTGCTCCTCGACGCCACCGCCACGCACGACAACTCCGTGGAGACCAGGGTGGAGCAGCTGCTCACCGCCTGCGTGCCGACCAAGAAGAGCCTGGCGACGAAGAAGCCCGCGAGCCCGTGGGTCCGCTTCGAGTGGGGCACGTCCAAGACCACGTCGTTCGACGGCGTGCTGTCGAACCTGTCGGTGGACTACTCGCTGTTCGACGTCGACGGCCGGCCGCTGCGCGCGAAGTGCTCGCTGTCGATCGAGGAGGCGGGCAGCGACACCCCGGGCCAGAACCCGACGTCCGGCTCGCGCGAGGCCCGCCGCACGCACCGCGTCGTGGCCGGCGACAGCCTGCCGCAGCTCGCCTGGCGCGAGTACGGCGACGCCACCGCCTGGCGGGTCATCGCCGAGGCCAACGACATCGACGACCCGATGCTGCTCGTGCCGGGCGCGGAACTGCTGGTGCCCGCGATGGAGGAGGCCCGATGACACCGCCCGCCGGCAAGTCGTTCCGCTCGTTCGCCGCCGACCCGATCGTGACGGCGGCCTCGCTGTCGAGCACGTGGGACAAGCGGCTGGTCAGCTGCGTGGTCGACGAGAACGTCGGCCTGCCCGACCTCGCCGTCCTGACCTACCGCGACGGCAACCACGAGCTGCTGACCGCCAGCAAGATCAAGATCGGCACCCCGTTGACGGTGTCCGTGGTGGCGGTCGAGAGCAAGGCCCGGGAGCAGCTGTTCGGCGGCGAGGTCACCGGGCTGGAGACGGACGGCGACTCGACCGGCTCGTTCACCGTCATCCGCGCCATGAGCAAGGCGCACCGGCTGTTCCGGGGTCGTCGGGTGGAGGCGTTCCACAACGTCCCGGCCGCCACCGTGGTGCGCCAGGTCGCCCGCAACGCCGGGCTCACCGTCGGCCGCGTCGAGCTCTCCCCCGTCAGGTACACGCAGCTCAGCCAGGCGAACGTGTCGGACTGGGAGTTCCTCCAGCAGCTCGCCCGCGAGCACGGCGTGACCGTCCAGGTGGACGACAAGGGCACGTTGGAGCTGCTCAAGCCCAAGCCCGCGTCCACCGCGCCCGCGTTCACCGCCACCAGCCCGTTGGTGCTCCGGCACGGCGACCTGCTGGCCCTGCGCGCGTCGCTGACCGGCTCCGACCAGGTGGAGAGGGTCGAGGTGCGCTCCTGGGACGTGGCCACGAAGAAGGCGTTCGTGGCGGTCGAGCCGGCCACCCGGAGCAAGACCGTCCTGCCCGGCTTCGGCGAGTCCGTGGCCGGCAAGAGGACCACCACGCTCGTGGCCGACACGCCCTACAGCACGCAGGCCGAGACGGACACCGCGGCACGGTCGCTCGCCGAGTCGATCAGCGCCGGGTACGCGGAGATCGAGGCGGTCGCCAAGGGCCATCCGCACCTGCGCGCGGGCGTGCCGATCACGTTGGCCGACGTGGGGCCGGCGTTCAGGGGGCACTACACGGCGACGTCGGTGCGGCACGTGCTGGAGCCCGAGCACGGCTACCGCAGCATCGTCACGGTGAGCAGCTCGCCGGACCGGTCGCTGGCCGGGTTGGCGCTGGGCGGCAACGCGCCCGGCCGCTCGCCGCGGATGCCGGGCCTGGCCACCGGGATCGTCACCGACATCAAGGAGGTCGGCCGCGACCAGCGGGGCTGGGTGCGGCTGAAGTTCCCCTGGCTGGACGACAACTACGTCACCGACTGGGTCCGCACCGTGCAGTGGGGCGGTGTCCGCGGCGGCGGCGTGTTCAGCCCCGAGGTCAACGACGAGGTGCTGGTCGGCTTCGAGCAGGGCAGCCTGGACCGCCCGTACGTGCTCGGCGGGCTCTACAACGGCGTCGACCAGCCCTCGCCGCACGACGTGCCGCTGGTGGACCGCACGAGCGGCCGGGTGAACCGGCGGTCGCTGGTGTCCCGCACGGGCAACCGGCTGGAGCTGCTGGACGGCCTCACCGCCGCCGGCGTCCGCCTCCAGACCGGTGACAAGCGGCTGGACATCACGCTGGACGAGAAGACCGGGAGCATCGACATCCGGGTGAGCACGCCGCGGGGTCGCCGGGTGCTCGGCTCGATCAGCCTGGACGCGCGCGGGATCACCGTCGACGCCGGGCTCGGCGACCTGGTGCTCAAGGGCAAGACGGTGTCCGTCGAGGCGACCACCTCGGTGTCCGTCAGCGGCGCCGACGCCTCCGTCGAAGGCCGGGCCCAGGCCGTGCTCAAGGGCGCGATCGTCCGGATCAACTGACCCGAAGGAGATCACCATGTTCCCCGCCGCCCGACTGGGTGACAAGACGTCGCACGGCGGCGCCGTCGGCACCCCGCCGCCCGCGGTGGCCGCCAAGGTGGCCACCGTCCTGATCGAGGGCAAGCCCGCCGCCGTGGGCGGCAGCCTGCACGTGTGCGTCATCCCCAAGGACGCCGTCCTGGGGCCCGCGAACATCGTCAAGCCCCGCGTCGGCGGCCAGGTGCTCATCGGCGGGGTCGTCGCCGCACGGGTCGGCGACAGCACCACCTGCCAGGCGAACGTCCTCACCGGCGCGCCGACCGTGCTCATCGGGGGCAGGTGATGAGCGAGAGCTTCATCGGGCGCGGCTGGGGTTTCCCGCTGCGGACCGGGCCGACCGGCGGCATCGGGATGGTCGAGCGCGAGCAGGAGATCACCGAGGCCATCCGGCTCGTGCTCGGCACGGCGCCGGGCGAGCGGCCGATGCGCCCGGAGTTCGGCTGCGGCATCCACGAGCACGTGTTCGCCTCGGCCGACGGCGCCACGGCGGGCCACGTCGCCCGCGAGGTGCGCGCCGCGCTGGACCGCTGGGAACCGCGCATCGAGGTCGACGACGTGGTGGTCGCGTTCGACGCCGTCGAGGTCGGCACGCTCTACATCGACGTGCGCTACACCATCCGGTCCACCAACGACCGGCGCAACCTGGTCTTCCCCTTCTACACCATCCCGGCCGAGGGGGGCGTGGAGTGATGGCGCTGCCCGCACCGAACCTGGACGACCGGCGCTTCCAGCAGCTCGTGGACGAGGCCAAGCGGTACGTCCAGCAGAGCTGTCCGGAGTGGACGGACCACAACGTGTCCGACCCCGGCGTCACCCTCATCGAGACCTTCGCGCAGATGGTCGACCAGCTCGTCTACCGGCTCAACCGGGTGCCCGAGCGCAACCACCTGGCGTTCCTGGACCTGCTCGGCGTCACGCTGTTCCCGCCGACCGCCGCGCGCGCCGACGTCACGTTCTGGCTGTCCGCACCGCAGCCGCAGCCCGTCGTGCTGCCCGTCGGCACCGAGGTCGCCACGGCGCGCTCGGAGAGCTCCGAGGCGGTCGTGTTCGCCACCACCGACGAGCTGACCGTGGTGCCGTGCTCGGTCCGGCGGCTGGTGACCAGGGCGGCGTCGGGTGAGCACACCGACCGGACCAAAGACCTGGAGGCGGGCCGGGACGTGCGGTGCTTCCAGGCCACGCCGACGCCCGGCGACGCGACGCTGTTCGGGCTGTCGGCCGCCGTGCCGCGCTGCGTGGTGGTGCTGCGGCTGGACAGCCGGGTCGAGGGCATCGGCGTCGACCCGCGGCAGCCGCCCCTGGTGTGGGAGGCGTGGACCGGGCAGGACTGGCAGCCGTGCGAGGTCGACGAGGACAGCACCGGCGGCCTGAACCGGCCCGGTGAGGTCGTGCTGCACGTGCCCGCCGGGCACACCGAGTCCGCGGTGGCGGGCCACCGCGCGGGCTGGCTGCGCTGCCGCGTCACCGAACCGGTGCGGGAGCAGCCGTTCTACTCGGAGTCGCCGACCGTGCGCGAGGCCGAGGCGTTCACCATCGGCGGCACCACCGCGGCCGAGCACGCCGAGACGGAGACCGACGTGCTGCTGGGCGAGACGGCGGGCGTGCCGGGGCAGCGGTTCACCGCGCCGCGCTCGCCCGTGCTGCTGGACGGCGACCCGGTGGTGGTGCGGGTGTCGTCGGGCGACGGCTGGCAGGACTGGACCGTGGTGGACCACTTCGGCGAGTCGACGCCGCAGGACCGGCACGTGGTGCTGGACGCCGTGCGCGGCGAGTTCCACTTCCCGCCGGCGGTCCGCGAGGCGGACGGGACGTTGCGCCGCTACGGCGCCGTGCCGCCCAAGGGCTCGGTGGTGCAGGTGCCCCGCTACCGCACGGGTGGCGGACGGGCGGGCAACGTGGCGCGCGGCGCGATCTCGGCGCTGCGCAGCTCGGTGCCGTACGTGGCGGCGGTGGAGAACCGCGAGGCCGCCCGCGGCGGCGTCGACGGCGAGACCGTGGCGGAGGCGAAGGTGCGCGCGCCGCACCAGCTCCGGGTGCAGGAACGCGCGGTGACGGCCGCCGACCACGAGCACATCGCCAAGCTGGCCGCGCCGTCGCTGGCCAGGGTGCGGTGCCTGCCCGACGGTCCGGGCGCGGCCCGGGTGCTGGTGGTGCCCGACGCGGTGGCCGACCAGGGCGACCGGCTGCGGTTCGAGCAGCTGGTGCCGACCGAGGACGTGGTGTCGGCGGTGGCGCGGCGGTTGGACGAACGGCGGCTGCTCGGCACCCGGCTGGTCGTCGAACCGCCGCGCTACCAGGGCGTCACGGTGGTCGCGCGCGTGGTGGCGCCGGCCGCCGAGGGCAACCGGGTGCGCGAGGACGCGCTGGACGCGCTCTACCGCTACCTCAACCCGCTGCGCGGCGGCACGGAGGGCGCCGGGTGGGAGTTCGGCCGGCCCGTGCAGTACGGCGAGGTCTTCGCGGTGCTCCAAGGCGTCGGCGGGGTGCGGCTGGTGGAGGAGATCAGGCTGTTCCCGGCCGATCCGATCACCGGGGCGCGTGGCGCGCCGGTGGACCGGGTCGAGGTCGCGCCGAACGCGCTGGTGTTCTCCTACCAGCACCAGATCGTGGTGGTGGGGTCGTGAGCCGCGCCGCGCTGCCGGAACTGCCCAGCCGGTACCCGCTGGGCGGGATGCTGCCCTCGCTGTACGCGGCCGACGACTTCGCCCAGCGGTTCACCTCGGGCCTGGACGCCGTGCTGTCGGCGATCCTGTCGACCCTCGACAACCTGGCGGAGCACTTCGACCCGGACCTCGCGCCCGCGGACTTCGTGACGTGGCTGTCGTCCTGGGTCGCGGCGGACCTCGACCCGGCGTGGCCGGAGCCGCTGCGCCGGGAGGTGGTGCGCCGCGCCGTCGAGCTGCACCGCCTGCGCGGCACCGCACGTGGCCTCGTGGCGCGGTTGGAGCTGTGCCTCGGCGTGCGGGCGGAGGTGGTCGACGGCCCCGGCGCGACGTGGTCCACCACGCCCGACACCGCCCTGCCCCGCCCGTCGGACGTCGTGCTGGTGCGGGTGCGGCCCGGCCGGTCCGGCGCGGTCGACCTGGACCGGGTGGTGGCGCTGGTCGAGGCGGTGTGCCCGCTGCACGTGACCTGCGCCGTCGAAGTGCCGAGCGGGAACGGGGACTGACATGCGCCTGTGCACGCAGTGCGGCGCGCCCGTGCGCGACGCGGACGACTTCTGCGGCAACTGCGGCACCTACCTGGGCTGGGCCGCCGAACCGCAGGTGCCGCAGGCGCCGCAGGACGAGGCCGAGGAGCGGCCCGGGCCGGTGCTGCCGGGTCGGCCGGAGGCGCGACGACCGCTGCCCAGCGCGGTGGACGACGAGGTGGTCGTCGGGCCGCCGTGCCCGGCGTGCGGGGTCGCGAACCCGCCGGGACGCCGGTTCTGCCGCCGGTGCGCCACGCCGTTGCGCCCCGGCGTGACCGAACCGCGGCGGCAGGCCCGACGGCGGTGGCGGTGGCACGGCGACACCTCTCGGTGGCTGCGCCGGCTCGTCGCGTTCGCCGCGGGCGCGGTGCTGCTCCTGGCCGTGATCGCGTTCTACCCGACGGCGTCGGCGCTGATCGAGGACGTGCGCGACAAGACCTCCACCCCCGTCGCGATCGGGCCGACCAGCACCACCGCCACCGCCGAGGTGCCCGGTCACCCCGCGGCGGCGGCCGTGGACGGCCTGTCGAACCGGTACTGGGGCGCGACGGCCGTGGGCGACGCGGTGGAGTTCGGCTTCGCGACCCCGTACCGGCTGCTGTCGGTGGTCGTGCACACGGGCGCCGGCGTGGAGGAGCGCGCGTTCACCGGGCAGGCGAGGGTCTCCGCGATGGACATGGTGGTCATCACGGCGGACGGGTCCAGCCGCACCGTGCCGCTGCCGTTGGCCGACCGGGTGGGTCCGCAGCGCGTCGACACGGCGGTGAGCGGCGTGGTGCGGGTCCGGCTGGTGGTGCGGGCGGCGGCTGGTCAGGCGCAGGGGCGGCACATCGCGTTGGGCGAGGTGGAGTTCTTCCGCCGGCCTTGAGTGTCCATTGCAGACTTCAGGAAGGAGCGGCACGTGGACGTGGTAGTGGTCACCGGATCGGCGGGCCTGGTCGGTGGTGAGGCCGTGCGGGCGCTCGCGTCGAGGTTCGACCTGGTCGTGGGGGTGGACAACGGGATGCGGCGGCGCCTGTTCGGCCCGGCCGGCTCCGTCGCGGACAACCTGGCCGACGTCGAGCGCATCCCGAACTACCGGCACCACCAGGTGGACGTGCGCGACGCAAGCGCGCTCGGCACGTTGTTCGGCGAGTACGGGACGGACGTGCGGCTGGTCGTGCACACGGCCGGGCAGCCGAGCGACGTGTGGGCGGCCGACCGGCCCCTGGCGGATCTGGAGGTCAACGCGGTCGGCACGATGACCGTGCTGGAGGCCGTGCGGCGGCACTGCCCCTCGGCGGTGGTCGTGCTGACGTCCACCACGAAGGTGTACGGCGACCTGTCGGACTCCCTGCCGCTGGTGGAGACCGACACGAGGTGGGAGATCGACCCGGCGCACCCCTACCACGAGCACGGCGTCGACGAGTCGATCCGGCTGGGCGGGAACCGGACGTTCGCCGGGGTGTCGAACCTGGCCGCCGACCTCGCCGCGCAGTCGTACGCGGCCCTGCTGGGGCTGCGGGTCGGGGTGTTCCGGTGCGGCAGCGTGGCCGGGGCCAGGCAGGCGGGGGTGGAGCAGAGCGGCTTCCTGTCGCACCTGGTGCGCAGCGCCGTGCGCGGTGCGACGTTCCCGGTGATCGGGCACGGCGGCAAGCAGGTGCGCGACGTGCTGGACGCGCGTGACCTGGTGGAGATGTTCTGGCACTTCTACCTGGACCCCCGTCCCGGCGAGGTCTACCACGCGGGTGGCGGGCGGGAGCGGAGCACGTCGATCCTGGAGCTGATCGCCCGGTACGAGTACCTGACCGGGCAGGAGGTGCGGTTCGAGTACGTGCCCGAGCACCGGTTCGCGGACGTGCGGTGCTGGATCACCGATACCCGCAAGTTCCGCCGCGACTACCCGGGCTGGCGGCCGGCGCACGACCTGGCCGACGTCCTGCGGTCCGTGCACGAGCACTGGGTCGAGGTCGACGAGCTGGGGCTGAGCGGCTCGCCGGTCACCTCTTGACTCGCCTCTCGCCACCTCGCGCCTCTTGACCGGCGGCCTTCCCCGGTGTTGAGTTCGGAGCGCGTCTCTTCACGTCGTCCGGACATCATCCAGCGGCCGTGAAGAATCCTTTTAGACGGGCTTGAGACCGCGTGAAGCCTCGGCTCGCAGACTCGGTGGTGCAATCCGAGACTGCGGGAGGCAGCGGTGGAGCGAATCCGGGTCGTGGTCCAAGCGGCGGATCACCTGAGCATGACGGGCCTGATCACCTACCTCGGTTCGAGGCCCGACTTGGAACTGCTGGAGGGCGCCGTCCACGCGAAGCCGGACGTCGTCGTCATGGCGGTCGACCGGCTGGGGGTCGAGGTGGTGGCGCGGTTGCGCCGGGCCGCCGCGCACGTCGGCGCGCCGGTGGTGCTGATCGTCGACGAGGTCGGTGAGTCCGACGTGCTCACGGCCGTGGAGTGCCGGATCGTGGCAATCCTGCCGCGGGCCACGGTGACCGACCAGCTGGTGCTGCGCAGCGTCCTGACCGCGGCGGCGGGTGGTGGCGCGATGCCGCCGAACATGGTGGCGGAGCTGCTGCGGCACGTGCAGCGGTTGCAGCGGCAGGTGCTGGAGCCGGAAGGGGGGCGTGACCGGCTCTCGGCGCGGGAGACGGACGTGCTGCGGTTGATGGCCGACGGGTTGGACACGGCCGAGATCGCGGGCCGGCTGTCGTACTCGGAGCGGACCATCAAGAACGTGTTCTACGGCATCACCACCCGGCTCAACCTGCGCAACCGGCCGCACGCGGTCGCTTACGCCCTTCGGAAGGGGATGATTTGAGATGTCGGAGGCTCAGCCCGCGGTGAGGAAGGACGTGACGAGGAAGGACCCGGCCGCGCTTCGGCACGTGGTCGACCTGGCGCTGCGGGGCATCCGGGCCAAGTCCCGCACCCCCCACCCGGTCCGCCCGCATGGCGAGGCCAGGTGGGTGATGTCGTCGGACGGCGTCATCAACGCTCCCTCACATGACGAGACCACTACCACCGAGACCCCGGATCCCTAACCCATCCCGCTTGGTTCCGAGATCACCCAAAAGTGGCACAGGCGTCGGGGATGAATGGAAACGGTAAATTTGTTGCCGGGAAAAGAAGGTGTGGCGCGACGGCCCGAAACGATCTGCCCAGCCCACCGCCGCGCATCCTCAGCCCAACCCCACGACCGACCGACCCTCACCCAACGCCCCACCAGCCCTCAACGCCGACCCACCAGCACCCAACGCCCCCCAGCCCTCGCCCATCACTCCTCGCCGCGACCCACCGGCCCCCGCCCACCGGCCCCCGCCCACCGGCCCCCGCCCACCGGCCCACACCCAACGACCCACACCCAACGACGCACACTTAGCCATCGCCGCACTGCCCAACAACCCGCCGGACCTTGATCGACGATCCGCCAACCCCGCCCGACGACCCGCCAACTCCGCCCGACGACCTGCCGGCCACGCCCTGCGCCTTGCCGCGAACGCTGCCCTGCGAGGCCCTGCGAGCCGCCTGCCCTCCTGTCAGCCCGCTTCCGCGATACAGCCGATCTCGCCGACTGAGGTGATCTCACCGACTTTCAGGTGAGCCGGTCGTGAAGGTGAGACGGTCGTGCAGGTGACTCGGTCGTGTTCAAAGCGTGTGAGGCGAGTGCTGCTCTGACGACGTCACCGATCTTGCTGGGGCTGGTGGTGACGTGTTGAAGGGCGCGCCAGCGTCCGATGAGGACGGGTGGAGCCGCGTTCGCCCCGGCAGCGCAGGCCGCGTACCAGGGCGTCGCGCGTGCGGGTGCGGGTGCGGGTGTCGATGTCGAGGACTTGGTTGCCGGGGGTTGTTGACCAGGGTGTGCACGCCGATTCCGGCGGCGTCGTGGCCTGGATCAGCCAGGGTGGGCAGGTCGAGCTGGGCAGGTCGAGCTGGGAGTAGGCCCAGTACGAGGTTCCCAGGACTTGTGTGCGGGCGGCGGTGAGATCGTGCGCGATCCGGGCGCGACATCGTTGGCCCACAACGGTATGGCCAGTTGGCGGTATGCCGGTCGGCGCGGACAGGGGTTGCACGTTGCCGCCGTGGGCGTGGGCCTTGCCGGAGGACCGCAGATCGATCTGGTCGCCCTTCACGCCGGCGGTCTTCTCCGGACACCGGTCGGCGTAGAAGGCCTTGCCGCACCCGGCACCCGGCACCCGGCACCCGGCACCCGGCACCCGGCACCGGAATGTTTCGCGCTAGCGGAACCACGTCAACGCGAGCAGGGCCTGCTTCCCACAGCTCAGCGCTCAACTGTTGCGTCGAGTGCCACGCGCCCGCCGCTCCGCGGCCGACAGCCGCGACACGCTGGTCACCAGGTCGTGGGGAACGTCGAGATGGCGGGATAGGCGATCACGTGGAGCCGTCTGGGCGGATGGAGCCGAGATCACCTCAGGGCTTCAAAGCCTTTGACGGTCATGAACTGTGGCGATTACTGGGTGGTTGTGGCGGAGACTACTGCAGAGGACGGGTTACGTGGGCGAAGATCCGCTCTTCTTCCTCCAGGATCTCCTGCAGTTTTTGTTTCCAGTTCGGAGACTCGATGTCGAAGCGCACTTGCGGCATGCCCACCTTCGGGGCCCAGCTGACTCCGACCGTGTGCGTGCCATCGACATAGTGCAGGGGGAGATCATTCTCGATGTCCCTGCGGAGCAACTTGTCGAAGGGCAAGAGGCAGCCAGGAAGCAGGATGAATTCCAGAGCACTGGCAGGCATGGAGCGACTTGCCCGAACTTCGTGCGAACCCTCCTTGGGGCGATCAAGCCCCATTTCCTTGAACGCTTGCTGAACCTCTGGGTCTTCCGCACGACTGGTCGACCCGCCAAAAATGGCCGAGTTGGATGCCCGCTCTGCCAGCGCCTTGGCCGCATGCGGCCCTTTTCCGCGCAATTTCATGACCTCCAGGTACACTGCGTTCTGCATCCTGGGTTGATCTGCAACCTCGTTCCACTCACGCTCGGACATCCCCAGCCCGTTTTTGATGGCATTCACATACTCCCCTTTTTTGAAAGATTTAGGATCCATCCACGCCTCGAGAACCTGCTTGCCATTTTCTTCCACATATTTTTCCATCCTGACGCTCATCGCTTGGTGCTCGAGCAGGCCCGCCACCCGTTCAGCACTGTTCTCCGGACCGGTCTCGGATTGGCTGAGGCTGATCTTGCTCGCAACGGTCGCGTTGACCGGGTCGATTGATTGCTGCGCTTGAATACCGTTCCGCTCCCGGTCTTTTTTCGTGAGGATGCCGTTATTCGCTACGGAGATGATCGCCTTCGCCAGCTTGACCCGCTCGCCCAAACTCTTTCGGACCCGGTTCACCGCCTCCGGTGTTCCCTGGACCATACTGTGAGCAACATGATCGTCGATGAGCGACTGGGCCGCGGCGACCTCCCATTCATCCCCCGACGCGATGCCCAACTTCTCGAGAACTTCCGCAGTATCGGTCAGCCTTCCCTCCGAGCCGTCAACCGTCCGCTGCACCGCGCCCTCCGATGTGGCTGCGCTCCGATTCACCGGAGGTCGCATGGTGCCCGAGGCCACGGCTTCGGCCTCCCGCTCGAACTTGTCGCCCGGGTCGCTGACCCGCAACCCGTCGCCGCGGTCGGTCCCGGCTACGGGTCCCTGACGTTGTTGGATGACGTGGGTGAGCTCGTGCGCCAGCGTGTGGGTGTCGGCGCCACCCTCACCGATGACCACGTGGTTGCCGGAGGTGTAGGCGCGGGCGCCGATCTCGGCTGCGGACCGTTGGGCGGCGGTGTCGACGTGCAGGCGCACGTCGGAGAAGTCCGCGTCGAGGCGGGCTTCCATCTCGGTGCGCGTGTTGTCGTCGAGGGGGCGGCCCGGGGATCGGAGGACGTCGGGCACGGCCGAGCGCTGCACGGGCTGGTCGTCCCCGTGGGAATGCGGTTGTTGCTGCTGGGACTCGACGAGGCGGGCTACGGCGGCGTTGCCGATCGTGCGCTGCAGGTGCAGGGTCGACTGCGAGGTCAGGGGTATCGCCGGTTGCGCCGGCGTCTGCGCTCGATCGGCAGCCCGCGTGGGCACCTGCCGTGACTGCGATCGACCTGGGCCGGCCGCTTCCTGGTCCTGCGCGCGCATGAGCCCTCGATTCCTGGCGGTTGAGGCGATGTGACGGGCGCGCCCGAGGTTGCCAGTCGGTACTACGCGGGAAGAAGGACCGTGAGGGCAATGATCCGTCCCTTCCCTTTGCCCGGTTGTACGGCAGCCGGTGGTCGCGTCGATCAGGAGTCGCTGAGATCACCTCACCGGATCCGCCCCCGGCTCGCACCCCGGCTCAACCCGCCTCCGCGACCCGTGCGGCGGCCCGCCTCACGTCCCACCGTGCGCCGAAACCGCGGTAGAGGTCGATCGCCTCGCCGACGACGCCCGCGGCCTCCGCCGCCTCGCCGCGCCGGGCGAGCAGCACGGCCTGGTCCTCCAAGGTCTGCGCCAGCTCGAACGTCCGGCCCACCGCGCGGTAGTGGCCGATGACGGGCACCAGGCCCTCCGGGTCCGCCGCCAGCACGCTCCGGCACCGCCGCGCCGCCGCAGCCGCACGGGCCGCCTTGGTCTCCCGAGCGGCCTCGGCCTCGCACGCTTCGACGGCCGCCCGGGCCGTCGCCTGATCACCGCACGCCAACGCCTGGCGCACCAGCTCGGGCAGCCACTGGTGCCGCAGCATCATGTCGGCGTACCGGGTGTCGAGGATCGCGCCGAGCACCGCCACCGCACCCGCGTGATCACCCTCGCGCGCCGCCGCCATCGCCTGGGCCGCGACGAGGAAGTCGCAGTTCTCCCGATACGCCTCCGTCACCAAGGGCAACGTCAGCCCCGTGGTCAGGTGGGTCTGCAGCCGCTCGCCGTCGTCCCGGTGCGCGGCGATCAGCGCGACCACGCCGTGCAGCAGCACGGGCCCGCCCTCGCGCAGGCCGAAGCCGGTGAACTCCGGATCGCCGACGACCGCCTCCAGCCGCCCCACCGCCTCGTCCCACCCCCCGAGCCAGAACTGGTGCACGGCGGCGGCGAGGTGCAGGCCGGCCACCGGCGTCCCGCGACCCGCCAGCTCGAACGCGGCCCGCAGGCTCGACGTCGCCTCGTCCAGCCGGTCCAGGCACTGGAGCGTGAAGATGCGGTTGTCCAGCAACAACAGCCGCAGGTCGGTGAGGCTGACGTCGGTGCCGACCACGTCCAGTGCCTGGTCCAGGTACGCGACGGCCCGCGGGTAGTCCCGGCGCACGGCCTCGACCTGCCACAACACCTCCAGCGCCTGACCGATGGCGAACGGGTCGGCGGCCCGCTCGCCCGCCTCGATGGCCGCCCGCGCGCTGGTCTCGGCGCCGTCCAGCTCACCGATCCCCGCCCGCTGCACCAAGGCCAGCAACGACAACAGCCGCGCCCGCCACATGTCCGACAGCACGGGATCGGCCAACGCCTCCCGCGACGCCGTCACCGCCTCCTCCGCCCGCGCACCCCGGTAGGGCATGTACGCCAACGTCCACCGCACCTCCGCGATCAGGTCCGGCGACCGCAACCGCGGCAACGCCCGGCGCGCGTGCTCCTCGGCCTCCGCGTCCCGCCCGATCCGGAACAACGCGCTGCTGAGGTGCGCCATCAACGTCGCGTCACGCTCGTCCCGCGCCACCGACGACCCGAGGCAGCGCTGCAACAGCTCGACCGCCACCAACGGCGCGCGGTAGACCAGCGCGGGCGCCTGCGCGACCAGCCAGTCCACCACCCACGAACCGACGTCGCCGGACGCGGCCAGCAGCTGCTCGGCCACGTGGTCCACGGGCGCGCCGGACGCCGCGAGCGCTTGCGCGGCCTGCTGGTGCAACGCGGTGCGCAGGGCGGCGGGCGTCCCCTCGTACAGGGCCTGCCGGATGAGCGGGTGCCGGAACGCCATCCGCGGACCGGCGTCACGCAGCACACCCGCCGCCACGGCCTCCTCCAGCCGTCCGGCGAGGTCGAACACGGGTGTGCCGAGCACCACCGACAGGTCGTCGACCGCGAACTCGCCGCCGAGCAGGGCGGACCACCGCAGCACCTCCCGGGTCGGGTCGGACAGGAAGTCCAGCCGGCCGGTCACCGCGGACACCAGCGACACCGGCACCCGGTCCAACGCGTGCGCGGCGACGTCCGCGACCCCCGTGTCGACCTCCACGACCCGTTCGCGGACGAGCGCGTCGGCGACCTCGCGCAGGTACAGCGGGTTGCCACCGGCACGGGCGGCGATCCGGCGCAGCCCCGGCCCTGGCGACGCGCCGACGAGGCGTCCGACGAGGCCGGCCACCTCGGTGTCGGCCAGCGGCGCGAGGTCGAGCACCGCGCCGCCGCCCGACTCGACGTCCCGGCGCAGCCGCGCGACCTCGGCCCGGTACGGCACCGGCCTGGCCGCGCCGACCAGCAGCAGCGGCAGGCGTCGGGCCACGGTCGTGAGCCGGTGCCACACCTGGGTGCTGGTCTCGTCCGACCACTGGAGGTCGTCGAGCGCGAACACCAGCGGGCCGTCGGCGCACAGCTGTTCCACCAGGGCGACGAGCCGGTCGACCGCGCCGAACACCGGGTCGGAGTCGGCGAAGATCGACCCGGCGGGTCGCTCCTGGCGCAACGCTCTCGCGGTCGCCGCCCGCCTCGGGTCCGGCGAACGCGTCTCGACGCGCAGGCAGTCCAGCGCGAGCCGCAGCGGGAAGCGGCTGCCCAGCTCGTCGGCGACGGCGTGGGCGACCTGGTGCCCGGACCGGGTGGCCTGCTCCAGCACCGCGGCCAGCAGCGCCGACTTGCCGATGCCCATCTCGCCTTCGATCCACAGCAGCCGCCCCGCGCCGGTGGTGACGTCGTCGACCACCCGGCGCACGGCCGCCAGTTCCACGTCCCGTCCCACGAGCCCCGCGTCGGGCGGCGGGTCGACCGGCTGCACGACGGACGGTCGCCGCACGGCGGTCACCGGCTCCGGGTCCGTGCCGCTGAGGATGTGCTCGTGCGCGGCGCGCAGCCGTCGTCCCGGCTCGACCTCCAGCTCCGCCACCAGGACCCGGCGCGCGTCCCGGAACACCTCGAGCGCCTCGGCGCTGCGCCCGGACCGGTGCAGGGCGAGCATCAGCAGCTCGCGCGCCCGTTCCCGCAGCGGTTCCTCGGCCACGAGGTCGACCAGCTCGGCGACGACCTCGGCGTGCGCGCCGGAGGCCAGCGCGGCCTCGGCGCGCAGTTCCCGCGCGGTGGTCCGCGCTTCGCCGAGCCTGCGCCGCTGCGCTTCGGCGAACGGACCGGTCAGCCCCGCCAGCGCCTCGCCGCGCCACAGCGCCAACGCCTCGTCCAGCGAACGCCGGGCGGCGCCGGGGTCGCCGTCGGCGAGCTGCCGCCGGGCCTGGTCGCGCATCGACTCGAACGCCGCCACGTCCAGCCCGCCGTCCACCAGCAGCCGGTAGCCGGAGCCGACCGACACCAGCGACCGCGCCGGGACGCCGCGTGGCCGGTCCGGTTCCAGCGCCTTGCGCAGCGTCGACACGTAGGTGTGGACGCTGCCTTCGGCCGTCGGCGGCGCGTCGGCGCCCCAGACGCCCGCCACCAGCTCGTCACGCCCCACGCCACCGGAACGCAGCGCCAGCATCGCGAACAGCGCCCGCGGCCGCGAGGAGCCCAACTCCACTTCCCGCTCACCCCACCATGCGCGCACCGTGCCCAGCAGTTCGACCCGCAACGCGCCCGTCATCCCGCAGACCACCTCTCGTCCGACACCCTGCCCGCGCACCGCCGCACGTCGACCGTCACCTCACCGACCGCCCCACCCGACCGCAGCCCGTCAGCCCGCACCGACCCATCCGAACTCCTGTCCCTCACCGCGCATCCGGTTGCGCGCCCGTCGCGCGTCGTGCACCGCGCCCAGGCCTTCGTAGCCCGCCAACGCCTCCCGCAACGCCGCCTCGGCCGCCGCCCGGTCACCCCGGGCCGCGAGCAGCACCGCCGCGTCCTCCGACGCCTCCGCCAGCTCCACCGGCCGTCCGGCGGACCGGTACCGCGCCACGGCGGCGAGCACCGGCTCCGGGTCGCCCTCCACCAGCCCCCGACAGCGGGCTTCGGCGGTGGACGCCCGGCCGGGAACCCGTTCCAGCGCAGCCTCTTCGACGGACGCGGCCAGCGCGCGCTCGGCGAGGTCCGACCGCCCGGTCCGGACGGCGAGCCGCGCCACGTCGGGCAGCCACTGGTGCCGCCGCGGCAGGTGGGCGGGGTGGGCGGTCAGCAGTGGCTCCACGGCGGCGAAGGCCTCGTCGAGCCGTTCGGCGTGCTCGGCCAGCACCACCCGTGCGACGAGCAGGAAGTCGCCGTTCTCCCGGTCGGACGGGGTGACGAGGGGCAGTTCGGCGGCGGCGCGGAGGTGGTCCTCCGCCACCCGGGTCCGGCCTTGTCGGGCGGCGACCAGCGCGGCCACGCCGTGCACGAGCAGGAGCGGCCCACGTTCGCGCAGCCCGGCGGGCGGGTCGTCGCGCAGGGCGTCCGCCTCGGCCAACGCCCGGTCCCACCGGCCGCGCCAGTAGTCCTGCACGGCGGTGGTGACGTGCGGGCCGAGCCCGCCGGACCGGGCCAGGTCGCGGGCCGCGCGCAGCACATCGTCGGCCTCGTCGAGCCGGTCCAGGCTCTGCAGCGTGAACGCCTTGTCGTCCAGCAGGTCGAGCCTCAGCGTGGTGAGGTCCCGGTGCCCGTCGGTCAGGGCCAGCGCGCGGTCGACCCGTTCCAGGGCTTCCGCGTGGTCGCGGCGGACCGTGCTGACCTGCCACAGCCCTTGCAGCGCGTGGGCCGTGGCAAGGTCGTCCCCCACGTCCTCGCCACGCCGGAGGGCGCGGTTCGCCGTCTCCTCGGCGGCGGCGACGTCGTTGAGTCCTTCCCGCTGCACCACCGCCAGCAACGACTCCAGCCGCGCGCGCCACAACGGCGGCACCGCGTCGTCCGCCACCGCCGTGCGCAAGGCGTCGACGGCCTCGCTCACCTGGCCGTCCCGGTACCGGGTGTAGGCGAGGATCCAGCGCATCCCGGCGGCCCGGTCGGCGTCCCTGGTGCGGGCCAGCACGTACCTCGCCGCGGCCTGGGGCGATCGGCCGAGCCAGAACATCAAGGTGGCCAACAGGGCGGCCAGCCGCTCACGGCGTTCGGCGTCCACTGTGGACTCGGCGATCACCGCGCGGAGCAGTTCGACGGCCGGGTCGGGCGCCCGGCTCACGAGCACCACCGCGTGCGCGACCAGCCAGTCCGCGGCCCACTCGTCCACCGTGCCCGGCGCGGCGGCCAGCTGCCCGACGACGAGTTCGACCGGTGCGCCCGCCTCGGCGAGCGCCTCGGCGGCCTGGCGGTGCAGCGCGGCCCGGACACCGGCGGGCACGGAGAGGTAGAGCGCCTGGCGGAGGAGCCGGTGGCGGAACGCCAGCTTCGACCCGCCGTCGTCCAGCACGCCGGCGGCGGTCGCCTCCTCCACCGCGGCGACGAGGCTCCCCAGCGCGCGGCCCGTCACGGTCGCGACGTCACCGAGGGCGAACTCGTCGCCCAACAACGCCGCCGAGCGCAGCACGTCCGTCGTGGCGGCGGACAGGAAGCCGAGCCTGCGGACCAGCACCGACACCAGGGAGCGGGGTAACTCCTGGTCGGCGCCCGCGACCGGCTCGGCCAGGCCGCCGACCACCCGGACCGCGCGTTCGCGCTGCATGACGTCGACGAGGTCCTTGGTGTAGAGCGGGTTCCCGGCGGCCAGGTCGGTGAGCGCGCGCAGGCTCCGACCGGGCGGCGCGCCGAAGCGCGCGGTCAGCAGCGCGGTGACCGACTCGTCCGACAGGCGGCCGAGTTCGACGACCCGGCCGCCGGCGCCGACGACCGCGCGCCGCACCTGGTCCACGTCGGCCCGCCGCGGCACCGGCCGACCGGCGGCGACCAGCAGCAGGGGCCACTGGCGCACCACCCGCAGGAGGCGGTGCCACAGCAGGACGCTGGCCTCGTCCACCCACTGGAGGTCGTCGACCACGATCACCAGCGGCGCCTCGTCGCACAACTCGTCGACCAGGCCGATCATCCGCTCGATCACCAGCGGCACCGGGTCGTCGGACGCGCCGGCCGGGCGGCGCAGCGCCTGCGCCAACGCGGCCCGGCGCGGATCGCCGGAGGACTCGGTGACGTCGAGGCAGTCGAGCAGCACGCGCAGCGGGGTGCGCGGCCCGAACTCGTCGCCCGCCGCCCACGCCACCCGACAGCCGGCGTCGGCCGCCCGGGACAGGCCGGTGGCCAGCAGGGCGGACTTGCCGATGCCCGGCTCGCCACCGACCCAGACCGCGCCACCCCGACCGGCGACCAGGGCGGAGACGGCCCCGCGCAGCACGTCCGCCTCCTCCTCCCGGCCGACGAACACGGCGGGCTCGATCATCGGCGAGGCGCCGACCCGCGGCGCCGGGACGTCGTCGGCCTTGTCCTCCAACACGATCCGGTGCGCCTGCCGCAGCGCGGAGCCCGGCTCGATGCCGAGTTCCTCCACGAGCACCCGGCGTGCATCGTGGTAGACCTCCAACGCCTCCGCCTGCCGCCCGGCCCGGTGCAGCGCGGTCATGAGCAGGGCGCGCAGGCCCTCCCGCACCGGGTGCTCGCGGGTCAGCGCGGCGAGGTCCGCGATCACGTCCTCGTGCCGCCCGACGACCAGCGCCAGCTCGGCCCGCCGTTCCGCGGTGGCCAACCGCAGCTCGTGCAACCGCGACCGCTGCGACTCGGCGAACGGGCCGGGCACCCCGGAGAGCGCCTCACCGCGCCACAACGCGTGCGCCTGCTCCAGCTCGGCCAGCGCCAGGGCCGGTTCGCGGTCGGCCAGTTCCCTGGCCCGTTCGCGGTGGCGTTCGAACCGGTGGACGTCCACGCCGTCGACCGGCACGCGCAGGCAGTACCCGGACCCGGCGGAGGTGAGCACCACGCCGGCGGACCGCTTGGGCCGCTCCGGCTCCAACGCCCGGCGCAGGCCGGAGATGTAGGTGTACAGGCCGGCGCCGGCCGTCGCGGGCGGCGAGTCGCCCCACACGCCGTCGATCAGCTCGTCCTTGGACACGGCCTGCCCGGCTCGCAGGGCGAGCAGGGCGAACACCGCGCGCTGCCGGGCGGTGCCCAGTTCGACCTCGACCCCGTTGCGCCAGGCCCGGACGGCGCCCAGCAGTTCCACCCGGACGGGGACGGGGGCAGCCGTCACCGCTTCCGCCCGCCGCGGCCGGTCGGCCGTGCCATTCGGTGGAGTGCGCGTTGTCGCCCGTTCCGATCGGGCCAGGTCGATTCCACCGGACCGGGAATGGCGTCCGCCGCGCAGTCGCCCGCCGACATCGGATCACCACCCCCTCGCCCCGACCTGCGGCAATCGGCCCGCTCGCCGATCGGCGCACGATCACCCTCCAACATAACCACAGGGAGCCACTCCTGGTCGCCAACCGTAGCGGTAAACCCGGTCGCGCCCGAAGGCGGCAATCCCGGCCAACGGACTTCCGGCAGTCGCGATATCGGCCGGTGTGCCGATGTCGGAGCAATCGGATCGGCCTCCCGGGTGATCTGCTGTCAAAGGCGTCCCAATTCGCTCCACGCAACATTTTCGACGTCTACTCGCCCTGACGAGAGGTCGACCCGAAGGACCACTGTCCGTTGTAGACGGAGCCGGGTCGGTGACAGCTCGGCCGACGGCCATGCCCGCCCGGCGACCGTGACCGGTGGAGGGTGGTGAAACCGCGGTGAAACCGTCGTGATCCGGTGCGGCGGCACCGTGCTCCGCATGACGAACAACCCCGCGATCGCGGTGACCGGATTGCGCCGGTCGTACGGCAGGCAGGTGGTGCTCGACGGCATCGACCTGCACGTGCCCGAGGGCGCCGTCTTCTCCTTGCTCGGCCCCAACGGCGCGGGCAAGACGACCGTGGTCCAGATCTTGTCGACCCTGATCCGCGCCGACGCGGGCGAGGTCCGCGTCGGCGGGCACGACGTGCGCCGCGAACCCGACCTCGTGCGGGCCGCGATCGGCGTCACGGGTCAGTTCTCGGCGGTGGACGACTTCCTCACCGGCGAGGAGAACCTGCTGCTCATGGCCGACCTGCACCACCTGGGCCGGGCCGAGGGCCGGCGACGCGCGGCGGACCTGCTCGAACGGTTCGGCCTCGGCGAGGCGGCGAGGAAGGCGGGCGTGACGTACTCCGGCGGCATGCGGCGTCGGCTCGACCTCGCCATGGGCCTGATCGGCGACCCGAGGGTGGTCTTCCTCGACGAGCCGACCACCGGGCTCGACCCGCGCAGCCGGCGCGACCTGTGGCAGATCGTGCGCGACCTCGTCGCCCGGGGCGTGACGATCTTCCTCACCACGCAGTACCTGGAGGAGGCGGACCAGCTCGCCGACCGGATCGCGCTGCTCGACCACGGCCGGATCGTCGCCGAGGGCGCCCCGGCCGAGTTGAAGCGGCTGGCGCCGGGCGGGCACGTCGAGCTGCGGTTCGCCGACGACCGCGCCCTGGCCGACGCCGCCGCCGCGCTGGGCGTCGCACCGGACCCGGCCGACGAGCCGCTGGTCCTGCGGGTGCCCGGCGACGGCGGCGTCCGCTCCCTCAGAGCCCTGCTCGACCGCCTCGACGCCGCCTCGGTCGACGTGGACGGGCTGGCCGTGCGCACCCCCGACCTGGACGACGTGTTCTTCGCCGTGACGGGCCGGCCCGTCACGGCCGCCGTTCCCCCCTCACCGGAAGCGACCACCCGATGACCGCGATCACCCTGGCCGTCCGCGACTCGACCACGATGCTGCGCCGCCAGCTGCGGCACATGTCCCGCGCCTGGTCCGTCACGCTGATGCTGCTCGCCGTGCCGATCGTCTTGCTGCTGCTGTTCGTCTACGTGCTCGGCGGCATGCTGGGCGACGGCCTCGGCGGCGGGTCGGGCGGTCGCGGCGCCTACGTCGGCTACGTCACGCCCGGGATCCTGCTCGTCACGATCACCGGCGCCGTGCAGGGCACCGCGATCTCGGTGGCGATCGACATGACGACGGGCATCATCGCCCGGTTCCGGACCATGGCCATCGCGCGGGTGTCCGTCCTGACCGGGCACGTGCTCGGCAGCGTGCTGCACACCCTGTTCAGCCTCGCCGTCGTGCTCGGCGCGGCCGTGCTCGTCGGGTTCCGGCCGAACGCGACCGCGGTCGAGTGGCTGGCGGTCGCCGGCGTGCTCACCGCGACGACGTTCGCGCTCGTGTGGCTGGCCGTCGCGATGGGGTTGGTGACGAAGACCGTCGCGGCGGCGAGCAACCTGGCCATGCCGCTGACGCTGCTGCCGCTGTTCGGCAGCGGGTTCGTGCCGACCGACTCGTTGCCGGCCGGGCTGCGGTGGTTCGCCGAGCTCCAGCCGTTCACCCCGGTCATGGAAACGCTGCGCGGCCTGCTGCTCGGCACGCCCATCGGGACCAGCGCCGTGGTCGCGCTCGGCTGGTGCGCCGTGATCGCGCTGGCCGGGTACGCGTGGGCGAAGCGGCTCTACAACCGGGACCGCACCCGCTGAGCGGTCCGCGCTCAGCGGCCGAGCGGACGCCCGCGCACCAGGTCCAGTGCCACCGCGCGGAGACCGGCGCGGTCCAGGGCGGCGTACGACGACACGGCTTCGTCGTACGCCGCCCGGTCGGCCCGCTCGGCGTCCGCCCGGATCGAGGCCGGTGACATCGTCGGCTGGAAGTCGCACCAGAACCCGACCCGCTCGGCCACCGCGAGCATCCGGGCCGCCGACCGCGCGAGGCACGGGTCGCCGGCGCGCCGGGCGCGGGCGAGGTCGGCCGTGGCGACGGCCACCAGCAGGGTGCCGCAGAGCGACTGCGCCACCGGGTCCGGCGAAGGGGTCAACAGCTCGGCCAGCGGTCCGGGCAGCGCGTCGGCGACGTCGGCCACGAGGTCGAGTCGGTCGTGCCGGGCGTGCGCGACGACGGCCACCGACCGCGCCTGCACCGCCCACGGGTCCCGGTCGGTCGGGACGCGGGCGTCGCCGACCCGCTCCACGGCCCGCCGCCACAGCCGCAGGCCGGCCTCCACCTCACCGCGGGCGAACCGCACCTCGGCCCGGATGGCGAGATCGTAGCCGACCGACTCGGCCTCCTCCTCGTCGAGCGCGACCTGCGTGAGGCCGTCCAGCCACCGCTCGGCCTCGGCCGGGTCGCCGAGCTGGAGGTTGGCCAGCACGAGCCACGCCCGGACGCCGACCGCGTCGACCCGCGCGCCGAGTCGCTGGAGCAGCGGCAGCGCGGCGACCAGGTGGTCCCGTGCCTCCGCGCCACGCCCGGAGCGCAGGCAGATCTCGGCGACCCGGCCGTGCCCGAACGAGCGCGGCCACGGCAGGTCGTGCCCGGTGAACACGTCGAGCGCCCGCCGGGCGGCCACCAGCGCCGCGTCGACGTCGCCCACGGCTTCCCAGTGGTAGCCGGCGAACGCGTTCGCGACACCGGCCACCAGCGGCTCGGCGCTGTCGCACAGCCGGTGCAGCTCCGCCCGGTCGCCCAGCGCGGCGACCACCCAGCCGATCGCCCGGACCACCGTGTCCGGCTCCGCCACCCGGAGCCGGCGCAGCGCGACGACCGACCGCGGCGGCTTCGGGCCCTCGGCGCCGAACGTGTAGGCCGCGGCCACGGTGAGGGCGGTCCGGGCCACCTCGACGAACGCGGGCTCCGGCCGGTAGTGCGACAGCGCCCACGAGGTCTGCCGGATCAACGCCGTGAGCCGCGGGTAGTTCGACTCGAGGCTCCACGCGCCGCCGAGGACCGCGGTGACCGCCGCGACGGTGGGCCGGTCGTCGCGCCCGAGCGCCGACCGGAGCGACTGGAGCAGGTTCTCCTGCTCCGCCTTGACCGCGGCGGCTGTGTCGTAGGGGTCGGAGCCGAACAGGCTCGCGTGCTCGGCGAGCCCGAACGCCCGCGCCCACGCCAGGAACGCGGTCGTCACGTCGTCGGCCTCACCCGCCGCCGTCAGCCGCGCGGCGCTGAACTCCCGGACCGTCTCCAGCATCCGGAACCGGGCGCCCGACGGCGTGTCGGACACCTTGATCAACGAGTGGTCGACCAGGTGCTCCAGCACCACGTCCACCTCACCCGTCGTCGTGGGCAGCCCGTCGAGCAGCACGCGCGCCGCGTCGGCGGTGAACCCGTCGGTGAACACCGAGAGAGCGCGCATCGCCGCCTGACCGGCCGGGTCCAGCAGGTTCCAGCTCCAGTCCACGACCGCGTGCAGCGTGTGGTGGCGTCGCGGCGCGTCCCGGGCGCCGCCGCGCAACAGGGCGAACCGGTCGTCGAGCCGCCGGGCGATCTCCGCCACGGACATGATCCGCACCCGGGCGGCGGCCAGCTCGACCGCGAGCGGCAGCCCGTCGAGGTGGCGGCACAGCTCCGCCACGGCCGGCTCGGGCAGGTCGACGCCGGGCCGCGCCGCCCGCGCCCGCTGCGCGAACAGCTCCGCGCTCGTCGCCAGGCTCAGCTCCGGCAGGTGGTGGACGGACTCCGACGACAGGCCGAGGGGTGTCCGGCCGGTGGTCAGCACCCGCGGCTCGGCGGTCAGCGACACCAGGGCGCGGACCAGGTCGGCGGCGCCCGCGACGACGTGCTCGCAGTTGTCCAGCACCAGCAGGGACGGGCCGGCGGCGAGCTTGGCCGCGATGGCGGCGGCGACGTCACCGCCCGTGACGGGCCCGCCCGGCGACCGGTGCTCGCCGACGCCGAGGGCCATCGCCACCTCGTGGGCCACGTCGTCGTCGGCGACGACGGCGGCCAGCGGCACGACGACCACCACCGGCGCCTGCGCGCGGCGGGCGACGGCGTGCGCGAGCCGGGTCTTGCCGAGGCCGCCCGGACCCACGATCGACGTCACGCGGGACGTGCGCAGCAGCGCCTCGACGGCGGCGACGTCCTCGTCCCGGCCCAGCAACGGGTTCGGCTCGTGCGCGACACCGTGCCGGACCGCGGGCGCCACGCCTTGGAGCAGCCGCCGGTGCTCCGCCCGCAGCGCCGGGCCGGGGTCCGCGCCGAGTTCCTCCCGCAACGCCCGCCGGTGCGCGTCGTAGCGGGCGAGCGCCGTGGCCGGGCCGACCGTCGCCGCCTCGCACCGCAACAGCTCGACCAGCACCTCCTCGTCACGCGGGTGGTCCGCGGCCAGCTCGGCCAACGGGCCCACCGCCTCGGCGGGCCGGTCCAGCCGGGCCAGGGCGAGCGCGCGGGCCCGCACCAGTGCGCGATGGGTGGCGTCCCGCTCCGCCCGCAACGCGGTGACGGGCTCGGCGTCGTCGCCCGGGTCGCCGTGCCACAGGGCGAGGCCCGCGTCGGCGTGCGAGAGCGCGGCGGCGTGGTCGCCGGCCCGCGAGCACCGGGCGGCGTCCTCGGCCCGGACCAGCACCGCCGAGCTGTCGACCTGGTCCTCGGCCAGCGCCAACCGGTAGCCGGTCGCGGTCCGCGCGATCACGTCGGCCCCGAGCCGGGACCGCGCCCGGGACACCAGGATCTGCACCGCCTTGGGCGGGTTCTCCGGCCGCTCGTCCGGCCACAGCCCGTCGACCAACCGCCCGGTGCCGCAGCCGGCGCGCAGGTTGGCCGCGAGCAGGGCCAGGAGACCGCGCAGCCGCGGACCCGCGATCTCGTGGCCGCGGAAGGACACCCCGGACAGCAGGACGAGATCGGGGGTCACGGAGCCAGCGTATCGACCCGGGCCGCGCGGCTAGGACACCCGGCTCGTCGCACGCATCCGCAGCCGGCGCGGCCGGATCACCGCGGCCGCGGCGGGGCGGACGTCCTCGCCGCCGGGCACGTGCTCCAGCCGCCACCGGGCGAGGATGGACGCCAGCGCCAACGTCGCCTCCATCAGGCTGAACTTGTCGCCGATGCACTTGCGGGCGCCGTTGGCGAACGGCACGAACGCGTGGCGCGCGGGCTTGCGGGCCGGGTCCCAGCGGTCGGGGTCGAAGCGCTGCGGGTCCGGGTGCAGGTCGGCGTTGTGGTGGATGGGGTACGGGCTGTAGGCCAGCACCGTGCCCGCCGCCAGCCGGTGCCCGCCGAGCTCGGTGTCGGCGGTGACCTCGCGGGTGAGGACGTACACCGGCGACCGCAGGCGCAGCGTCTCGGTGATCACGCGGCCGGTCAGCTCCAGCGCGGACACGTCGCCGGGCCCCGCGGTCCGCCCGGCCAGCACCGCGTCCACCTCGGCGTGCAGGCGGCGTTCGACGTCGGGGTGGCGTGCGATCAGGTGCAGCGCCCACGCCAGCGTGACGGCGGTCGTCTCGCTGCCGGCGAGGTGGAAGGTGAGCATCTGGTTGACCACCTCGTGGTCGGACAAGGTCCGGTCCGCGCCGGTGGACTCCTCGTCGTACCCGGCGAGGAGCGCGGACAGCAGGTCGCCCCGGTCGCCGCCCTCCTCGCGCCGGGCGCGGACGATCGCCTCGACCATCGCCCTGAGCCGGGCGTGCGCGCGCTCGAACCTCACGTTGACCGGCAGCGGCAGCCTGGTGAGCGCCTTGGGCATCATCATGCGCGGCAGGACGTCGGTGGCGAGCACGTCCGCGTCCTCCTGCGACTGCTTGAGCTCCGCGGGCGACAGCGTGTCGGAGAACATGGTGGCGGTGAGCACGTTGGTGGCGAGCATGCCCATCTCCGCGGGCACGTCGAGCACCTGCCCGTCGCGCCACGCGCCGACCCGGTCGGCGATCTGCGCGGACATCGTGCGCCCGTAGGCGTCGAACCTGCCGACGTGGAACGCGGGCTGCAGCAGCCGCCGCTGCCTGCGGTGCTCGTGGTGCGGGCAGGTGGACAGGTTGTTGCCGACCACGTCGCGCACCCGGTCGGCGAACGGGCCGCCCTTGTCGAACGTGCGGTCGTCGCGGAACACCTGCTGCGCCAACTCGGCGTCGCAGACCACGACCGCCTTGACCGGCCCGAACGCGATGCGCACCAGCGGTCCCTGGCGGGCCAGGGAACCGAGGAAGCCGAGCGGGTCGCGCATCATCGGCCAGGCGTGCCCGACGACCGGTAATCGACCTCGTGCCATGGGAATCCGCGTTGCCGGGTCCACTGGCCGCACCTCCCGCGCTCTCCC
Source organism: Actinosynnema sp. NPDC002837 (assembly GCF_040295345.1). NCBI lineage: Bacteria > Bacillati > Actinomycetota > Actinomycetes > Pseudonocardiales > Pseudonocardiaceae > Actinosynnema > Actinosynnema sp. NPDC002837. The sequence continues at coordinate 11,478 of NZ_JBEOVG010000022.1, read as the reverse complement.
CCATCGTGGCGGTCGGGGCGCGGTCCGTCGACTACGGTTTGCCGATCGAGCCGTTCACACGCGCGGTCCGACCGTGATCAGGGACGGCGCCGATCACGAGGACGAACGCCGACCGGCGCGTCACCGCACCGGCTGACGTTCGTGGGAGGCACCGGGTGACGCCGCCGTCAGCGGAGGCGTTCGAGGTAGTCGTGCTCCAGCAACCACGCCACGTTCAGCCGCTCCGGCGCGTCCGGCACGAACGCGCGGTTCAGCTGGTACTGTGTGCCGCCGCCGGACTGGGCGAACCACGGCGCGATGGGGCCCGCGTCCACGTCGAAGTCCCTGCTGACGAGGTAGACGTGGTAGTTGCAGTTCTCCGCCGGCGTGCCGACGAGGTTCTGCGGCGGGATGGAGCGGCTGGTGTAGGGCAGGCCCTCGGGCGCGAGGAACGCGCCGTACTCGCTGCCGTAGCGGTCGATCCGCTCACCCTGGTCCAGGGTCTCCCGCCGCTTGATCGGGTTGCCGTCCTGGTCGAGCTGGTAGCCGTCCGCCGGCGGGTAGCGCCACGAGTTCGCTTCGCTGTTGTAGTAGGTGTCGAAGAACTCCGCCTCGGGCAGGCCGCCGGTCCGGTCGTACCCGACCAGCTGGCGGCCGACCGGGCCCGCCACGGGCAGGCGCTCGGGCCCGAGCCTGCGGTCGCCCTGGTACAGCTCCTCGGAGCACTGGGTGGGGTTGTTCCGCGCCGCGGCGTCGTCCTGGGCCGCCTGGGCGGACGGTGCGGCGGCCAGCGCCGACGCCAACAGGACTGACGACACGGCGGCGGCGAACTTGGCGAACCCGCGCATCCGACGACCTCCTCGTGCTCGACGGCCGGACGCGGGGAACGCTAGCGCCGTCGGGCTCCGGGTTGGAGGCGTCGAAGCCGGGTTCACCCGATCATTCACGCCACGTGAGCCGGTCGAGTGCACGGTTCCGCTGCGTAGCGATGTCGGTCGCGCCAACAATTCGCTGGTCATCGGCGCACGCCGCTGCCTACCGTGTCGCCGTCGATCGAGGCGGGGAAGGGGTGGACCAGTGCGGCTGGCCGGGCGGGAGTGGCGGACGCTGGTCAGCGCCGTGCGGTTGGGCGGCGACAGCTACCGGGTGATCCGTCCCTCGCGACCGATCGCCCACGCGTCCCTGCACGAAGCCTCGCACAGCCCGCAGATGTCGGTGGACAAGGCCGCGACCGCGGACCTCGCGTCCGCCTGGTGGCTGGCCTCGCGCTCACCCCGCAGCCTCGTCTACCTGCCGCTGCGGTCGAGCCCGTCCCGCTGCGGCGAGGAGTACGGCGGCCGCAGGCTCGACCTCGTGCTGCTGCACCACAGCCTCCGGTTCCCGGTGTCGCGGTGGAAGCAGGTCCGCGCCGGCCTGTCACCGGCCGCCACCCACAAGGTGACGCTGCCGCCGGAGGCGTTCCGCCAGGTCGGGCGCGAGGAGCACGAGCGTTCCTTCCACCGCGAGTTCCGCGACCACCTGCGCTGGAGCATCGCCGCGGACACCCTGTTCGTCGTCGGCAGTCGGCGCGCCTACGAGCTCCGGGGCGAGCAGCTGCGCGCGCTCGCCGAGGACTGCCCGGCCCACCTCGCCACCTCACCCGACACGCACTGCTGCGCGGAGATCGGGCTGGGCCGCTGCAGGACGTCCAACGGGGACGCCCGCAACCCGTTCATCGGGCTGCACGTCGAATGCTGCAACCGCCACTGGTGAACCACGCCCGCGGCACGTGACGGGTGACCACCTGATCCAGTCGGTCCCATCGCACGCACGCCGGCGGCGCCCACGCGACGCCAACGCGTCCGTCGCGCCGGCCGAGTCTTGACGCACGCACGGCGCACTGCCAGCATTGGTCCCGATGTTTGCGTAAACATTGCGCGTGGGACGGCAACGCCGCCGCACGGCGCCCGTCGGGAACCCCCGACAGCGCCTTGGCCCGACCGCGCGAGGGCCGCTCAACGGGACGGTGCCCCGTCCCGGATGGGCCAGCGCGCGGATTCGCCCACGCCGGGCGCCGGCCGTTCGATCCCTGTGGTGGGCCGGACAAAGGAGTCCAGATGTCCCGCTTGTCCCCGAGGCGGTGGCGTGCGGCGTTGACCGCCGCGGCCGTCGGCCTGGCAACCCTGCTGCTACCCGGCGGCACGGCGCACGCCGCGCCCGTCACCGTGGACGTGGGGGTGCAGTTCACCGACACGAGCGGCAACCTCGTCCAGGCGCACGGCGGTGGCGTGATCAAGGTCGGCAGCTACTACTACTGGTTCGGCGAGAACCGGCACCCGGACAACCTGTTCCGGGCCGTGTCCGTCTACCGGTCCACCGACCTGAAGACCTGGGAGTTCCGCAACAACGTCCTCACCCAGAACAGCCACTCGGAACTGCGCACGTCCTGGGTGGAACGACCGAAGGTCATCTACAACGCGTCCACGGGCCAGTACGTCATGTGGATGCACTGGGAGAACGGCCAGCACTACGGCGAGGCACGGGCCGCCGTGGCGTACTCGTCCACTGTGGACGGCAACTACACCTACCAGGGCAGTTTCCGGCCGCTCGGGCAGCACATGTCGCGTGACATCACGCTGTACAAGGACGACGACGGCACGGCGTACATGATCTCGGCCGCGCGGGAGAACTACGACCTGCACATCTACCGCCTCAACGCCGACTACCGCAATGTCGCGCAACTGGTCGGCAACCCGTGGCCGGGCGGGCACCGCGAGGCCCCGGCGTTGTTCAAGCGCAACGGCGTGTACTTCATGCTCACGTCCGGCGCCACGGGGTGGTCGCCGAACCAGGCGAAGTACGCCACCGCCACCAGCGTGTCCGGTCCGTGGAGCGAGATGCGCAACGTGGGCGACTCCACCACGTACCGCTCGCAACCCGCGTACGTGCTGCCGATCCAGGGCACCCAGACGACGTCCTACCTCTACATGGGCGACCGCTGGGCCGGCGCCTGGAACGGACCCGTGAGCGACTCCAGCTACGTCTGGCTCCCGATCACGTTCTCCGACAACACCACCATGAGCCTGTCGAACGCGGGCCAGATCGTCATCGACACGGCGACCGGCACGATCAGCCCGGTGGCCCTGACGTACAACCGGATCAGCGTGCGGCACTCCGGCAAGTGCCTCGACGTCGCCAACGCCAGCGGCGCGGACGGCGCGGCGTTGATGCAGTACCCGTGCGGCAGCGGCACGAACCAGCAGTTCCGCCTGCAGTCCGCGGGCGGCGCCTACTACCAACTGATCGCCCGGCACTCCAGCAAGTGCCTCGACGTGAGCGACAGCAGCACGGCCGACGGCGCGGCCGTCGTGCAGTGGAGCTGCAACTCCGGGCAGAACCAGCAGTGGTCGCTGGTCGACGCGGGCTCCGGCTACTCCAGGCTGGTCGCGCGGCACTCCGGCAAGTGCCTGGACCTGCCGAGCAGCTCGCAGGAGAACCTGCAGTTCAAGCAGTACCCGTGCAACTCCGGGCAGAACCAGCAGTTCCAGCTCACGCGCGTCTGAGCAGGGCGCTCACCCTCGACCGGGCCGCCGAGCCGGTCCGGTCGGGGCGGGCGCGCGGATCCCCCGCCGTCAGGCGAGGTGGTGGAACCCGGTCGCCGCCGACGTCAACGCGTCCACGCAGGCCCTGATCGCACCCCGGTCGTCGTCCTCGGCGCGGTTGATCGCGTAGATGGTGCGGTTGAGGGCCGGGCGGGTGGTGAGGAGCCGCACGCCCTCGGGCACCGAGTCGCGGCCAAGGCGCGGGATCGCGGCGGCGCCCACGTTGCCCGCGACCAGGGCCAGCTGGGTCGGGTAGCTGCCGACGGTGCAGGTGATCCGCGCGCCCAAACCCTGCTGCCGCAGCACGTGCACGAGCCAGTCGTGGCAGCCCGAGCCCGCGCTCCAGGCGATCCACGGCAGGTCGTCCACCTCGGCCAGGTCGACGGCCTTGCGGTGCGCCAGACGGTGGCCCGCGGGCAGGGCGAGGTCCGCCACGTCGGACAGCAGCGTGGTCCGCGAGGTCGACGGCGGCACGGTGACGGGCCGGTGCTCCCAGCTCTCCAGGACCGCCACGTCCAGCCTGCCGTCGACCACCAGCGGCATGGTCTCCTCGGCCTCGCCCTCGTGCAGGGTCACCTCCAGGCCGGGGTGCTGGGCGCGCAACGTCGCCAGCACGGGCGGCAGCAGGGCGTGCACGGTGGTGGGGATGGCCCCGATGCGCAGCGGGCCGGTGATGTCCTCGCGCAACAGCTCCAGGTCCGACCGCGCCTTGTCGACCTGGGCCAGGATGGTGGCCGCGTGACCCGCGAGCACGTGCCCGGCGGTGGTGAGGCGGACGGTGCGGCCGTGCGGCTCCAGCAGCCGTTGGCCTGCCTCCCGTTCCAGCTTCGCCAGCTGCTGGGACACGCCGGACGGGGTGACGTGCAGCGCGGTCGCCGCCGCCGCGACCGTCCCGTGGGTCGCCACGGCGTGCAGGGCACGCATCCGCTCCAAACCGAACACGGTAGAGATGCTACCGAATTCCGCTCACGACAACTCGCTTGTCCTTGATGGTCGGTGGACCTCAGGGTGGACGGGTGACCACGACCGAAGCCCGACCGGCGACCGTGCTGCCCGCCACGCGGGTGAACCCGGCCCTGCTCGCGATGGCGGGCAGCCTCTGCATCGCGCTGTCGTCGGTGTTCATCAAGGTGTCCGGGGCCAGCGGCAGCACCAGCGCGTTCTGGCGCTGCCTGTTCTCGCTGCCGGTGCTGGGCGTGCTGGTGTGGTGGGAGCGGCGGCGGGGCACGGCGCGGCGGCGGTTGCTGCTGCCGCTGCTGGCGGGGGTCGGGCTCGGCGTGGACTTCGTGCTGTGGGGTGACGCGATCGCCCTGGTCGGCGCGGGCATCGCGACCGTGCTGCTGTCCGTGCAGGTGGTGATCGTGCCCGCGGTGGCCTACCTGGTGTTCCGGGAACGGCCGTCGAACCGCTTCGTGTGGGCCGCGCCCGTGCTGCTGGGCGGGATCGTGCTCGCGGGAGGTCTGGCGGGGACGCCGGCGTTCGGCCCCGACCCGGTCCTGGGCGCGGTGCTGGCGCTGGGCGCGGGTGTGGGGTTCGCCGCCTACCTGGTGCTGATGCGGCGCAGCACCGGACCCGGCGCCCGCGACCACACGTTGTTCCTGGCCACCGTGTCGGCCGGGGTGACGGCGGTGGCGATCGGCGTGCCGACGGGCCGGCTCGACCTGTCGCCGGGGTGGCCCGTGCTCGGCTGGCTGGTCGCGTTGGCGCTGATCGGCCAGATCGCGGGCTGGCTGCTGATCTCCACGGCGCTGCCGCGGCTGTCGAGTGCCACGGGCGCCACGATGATGCTGTTGCAGCCGGTGGGCGCGATCCTCATGGGTGTCGTGCTGCTGCACGAGCGGCCGAGCGCGCCGCAACTGGTCGGGTGCCTGGTGGTGCTCGGCGCGGTCGCCTTCGTCAGCGTCGGGTCGCGCCGCTGACGGGGCGCGTGGGCGTCAGTGCGGCGTGGTGTTCGTGAGGCGGACGAGGAACTCCGCGTTGTCGCTCGTCTTGCGCAGGCCGTCGAGGAGCACGTCGATCGCGTCCTCCTTGCCGGCGAGGGCGCGGCGCAGCAGGCGGGTCGCCGTCGCTTCGCGCGGGGTGAGCAGCAGGTCGTCGCGGCGGGTGCCGGACTGGGTGACCTCCACGGCGGGGAACACGCGCCGGGCGGCGGCCTTGCGGTCCAGCCGCAGCTCGGCGTTGCCGGTGCCCTTGTACTCCTCGAAGAGCAGCGAGTCGCCCACCGAGCCGGTGTCGACCAGCGCGGTGGCAATGATCGTCAGCGAACCGCCGCCCTCGACGTTGCGCGCGGCGCCCAGGAACCGCTTGGGGCCGATGAGGGAGCCGGCGTCCACGCCGCCGGACAGGGTCCGGCCGGACACGGGTGCGGCGAGGTTGTAGGCGCGGCCCAGTCGGGTCGCGGAGTCCATCAGCACCACGACGTCGCGACCCAGCTCGACCAGGCGTTTCGCCCGTTCGACGGCGAGTTCGGCGAGCGCGGTGTGGTGGCGGGGCGGGTGGTCGAAGGTGGCGGCGACGACCTCGGCGGGCACGGCTCGCGCGAGGTCGGTGACCTCCTCCGGCCGTTCGCCGACCAGGACCAGCATCAGGTGGCACTCCGGGTGGTTCTTGGCGAGGCCGTGCGCGATGGACCGCAGCACGGTGGTCTTGCCCGCCTTGGGCGGGGCGAAGATCAACGCGCGCTGGCCCTTGCCGATGGGCATCACCAGGTCGACCACCCGCGTGGTCAGCTCGTGTGCCTCCGTCTCCAGCCGCAGCCGTTCGTGCGGGTGGGTGGGCACGAGGTCGGCGAAGGACGGCCGGGACCGGGCGTGGCGCGGGTGCGCGCCGTTGACGGCCTCGACGGTGACCATCGACGGCGCCTTGCCCTCCCTGGGCGGTGGCGCGACGCGGCCGTGCACCTCGTCACCGCGCCGCAGCCCGTGTTCGGCCACGAGGTGCTGCGCGACGGCGACGTCCCGCGGTCCGGGCAGGTAGCCCTCGGTGCGCAGGACGGCGCGGCGGTCCACGACGTCGAGGACGCCGGAGGTGAGGCGGGTGTCGGAAAAATCGTTGTGGTTCAAGGGTTTTCTCCCTGATCGCGGGAATGGGTGGACGCGCGGCGACGCCGCGGCGGGAACCCGGGACCACGTCGGGAAAGGCTCGAGGAGCCACGTCCGACCGGTGCCGGGGATTTCGAGAGATGTCGCGGGAGGGGCTGACGCCACCTACGTCCGCGAGAACGAGATGTCACGCAGCATAACCACCGACCTGGACACCGCGCAACCGAGTCCCCCGACGAGCAGCCGCCGGCCGGCGTGACGGCTGGTACACCGGGGTGCGCGAGGTCGGGTCGAGGGCGACGGGTGCCGGTGGTGTCGCGGTTGCCGCTCGTGGAGGACGGGTGTCGCGGTCACCGCTCGTCAGGTGTCACGAGACGGCCAGGGCGGCCTCGGGGGTGCACGGCTTCTCCATCGGGCCCAGCTCGCGCCAGTTCAGCGACCACACCCGGACCTCGCCGGCGACGCGGCGGCCCAGCAAGCAGGCCTTGGCGCCGCCGTTGTTCGCCGACAGCGCCACGCCGACGTCGGAGCCCCGGACGCGCACCAGCACCCGCGGCGGGATGCTCGCCAGGTTGGTCTCCGGGTCCACCCGCGGCGCGGGCAGACCGGTGGCGAGCGCGGCGCGCACCTCGGCTTCGCCGGGCGTCCCGGGCAGCGCGCCGAGGGTGGCTTCCAGGGCCGGTGCGAAGTCCGACGGGACGTCCCGCTTCGGCAGCGGCGGCGGCGTGATCGGGGTGGCGTCGTCCGGGCAGGCGACCCGGGACGGCTCCGACACCGCGCCGTAGTAGTCGAACTCCACCTCGTAGCAGGCGTCGAACGCCGGGGTCTGCTGCCAACCCGAGTCGTGGGCGTCGTGGTGGATCCGCCAGACCAGGCGCGCCATCGGGTCCTCGGGGTCCTGGTGCGCGAGGTCCTCGGCCCGCAGGACGCTGAAGCCCGGCGACTTGCCGAGGCTCGTGGCCAACGCGGCACGGGCGAAACCGGCCGCGTCCGGCTGGTGCGGGTGGCCGATGGCGTCGGCCAGGGTCGCGGACCGCCGATCCAGCTCCTCCTCGACCGCGGCCGAACCGTCCAGCACACCGCACGAGGCGAGCAGCACGCCCGCGCACGCGACCGCCGCGATCCGCGGTGAAGTGATCACGTCCCCCACGTTATCCGTGCCGGTGACCGGGGCGCATGAGCAATTCCCCGCGGCCGGGCGGCACCGATCGACCTGCCGGACGAGTCGGGTCACAGGCCGAAGGCCAGCAGCACGCTGCCGTTCGGGTTCGGGTGGGTCGGCCAGTACCCCGCCTGCACGTAGACCATGCCACCGGACACCACCGCGCCACCGCCGCTGCCGGAGACCGACCCGCCGCGGCCCGGCAGGCCGTTGACGCCGGTGAAGTCCTGGAGCGTGTCGAACGTCCAGAGCACCCGGCCGTCACGGGCCGAGTACGCCCGCAGCTTGCCGTCGTTGCTGCCCTCGTAGACCAGGCCGGGGCTGCTGGTCACGCCGGGACCGTGGGCGAGCGTGCACAGGTCCGGGTACGCCGCCGCACCGCCGGTCGTGCAGCCGTCGGCCGGGTTCGGCGTCTCCCACAGCACGTCCCCGTCCGCCGGGTCGAGCACGAACACCTTGCCCGGGTCGGCGAAGTAGGTCGCGACGTACAGCCGGCGCCCGTCGAAGCTCGTGCCCCACTGGATGCCGCCGAAGCCCGAGCCCGGGATCGGCAGGCCGAGCGCGCGCCGCCACACCACTTCGCCCGTCGCGGCGTCGAACACGTGGTACACGCCGAGCTTCTGCCCCACACCCACCAGCGCCCGCCCGTCGACGGTGAACAGGTTGGGCGTGGCGCCGATGTCGTAGTCCAGCGCCGAGCCGTCGGCCAGGCCCGGGCAGTAGGGCGCGCCGTCCGGCAGGTTGCACAGCAGCCGCCACGTGTCGGCCTTGGTGACCTGGTTGCGCCACTTCACCGCACCGGTCCGGTGGTCGAGCGCGAGCAGCGTGTCGAAGTCGCCGGTCGTGCCGGTGTAGAGCTGGCCGGTGCCCACGTACAGCGTGCCGGTGCGCTGGTCGACCACCGGCGAGGACCACACGCCCGCCCCGGACGGTTCGTGGCGGGTGGCGCCGCTGGGCCACGTCCCGACGGCCCGCGGTTCGGGCACGGTGTAGTGCCGCCACACCAGTTCGCCCGTGCGGGCGTCGAGGGCGTCGAGGTGGCCGCGGAACGTGCAGCAGGGGTAGTCCGGGTCGTCGGCGGTGCCGTCCGGGCTGTTGAGCGAGTTCTCGCCGCTGGACGTGCCCACGTACACCAGGCCGTCGTGCACCAGCGGCGAACTGGTCACCGTCGCCGCCGGGTGCTCGTCGACCTCCTTGGCCCACGCGAGCTGCCCGGTGCGCTGGTCCAGCGCGTAGACGAAGCCCCGGATGTCCCCGAAGTAGACCTTCCCGCCCGCCACCGACGGTCCGTCCCACGGTATGGCGGGCCGCGGCTTGGCGCCCGGCTCGACGCCGCCGAGGTCGAACGTCCACCGGTCCGCCCCGGTGCGGGCGTCACGGGCGCGGAACCGGCCGTCCGGACCGCCGAAGTACACCGTCCCGTCGACCACGGCGGGCTGGCTGCGCACGGGGAACGGCGTGCCGCTCGCCGGGTAGGCGAACGCCCACTTCAGCTCCAGCCGGTCCACGTTGCGCGGCGTGATCCGCCACTCGGCGGCGTTGTGCCTGCTGCCCTTGAGGTCCTTCTGCCACGTCGGCCAGTCGCCGCCGCCCGCGCCGAGCGGTGCCGCCGCGGTGACGCCCGCGCCGAGCACGGTGGTCACCGCCGCGACCGCCAAGAGGGCCGTGGCCCCGCGCCTGTGTGCCATCTCCGTCATCCCCTCCCGCCGGTGGGTCGACCCACGGTGGCACGGGGCCGTGGCCGGGCACGTGGTGCGGACCGGCGAATCGCGTCTCGATGACGTCGATCGGGCGCGGCCCGTTCGGCTGATCCACCGCGTCGGAGTTGCGCAACCTCAACGCCTGCCGGGGAGCGGAGTCCACAGAGGACGGTTGGTCTGGAGACGTGCTCGCGCAGCCGCTGCCGGATGTCGCCGGCTTCGGCGGTGCGGTTCTGGGCCCGGTACAGGTCCAGGACCTGCCGCCACTCGGGAAACTGCCAGTCGATCGGATGCGCAATTCCGGGCGCCAAGGGGCGACGACCGGCACTCGTGCGAGGAACGCTCGGTTTCGGCGGCGACACCGCGTCCGATCAGCGCCCAGGCCGCCTCCGCGCGGAATTGTCGGTGTCGCTCGATAGCGTGCCCACAGATCACGCGAAGAAGGAGCGAACGCATGTCTGCCACGACGTACCTGGAGCTGTCCGAGGCCGACGGTGGCGCGCACAAGTTCTACGAAGTGCGGGTCGAGGACACCGAGGTCACCATCACCTACGGGCGGATCGGGGAGCAGGGGCAGGTCAGGAGCGCGACCTTCGCCGACCACACCAAGGCGCTCAAGGCCGCCGAGAAGAAGATCGGCGAGAAGGTGCGCAAGGGCTACGCGCCGGCCGTCAAGGGCGTGCGCCAACGCCGGTCGGTGAGCAGGCGGCAGATCGTCAGCACCCGCTCCACCGCGACCCAGGCGCCGGTGCTGTGGCGGTTCGCCTCCGGCGCGCCGGCGTTCGGGATCTTCATCGGCGAGGACCACGCCTGGGTCGGCAACGAGAACGGCGACGTCTACACCCTCACCCACGACGGCCGGGTCACCGGGCGGTTCGGGCTGCCCGACGCGGTGAAGTGCATCGTGGCCGACGACTTCTGGATCTACGCGGGGTGCGACGACGGCCAGGTGTACGACCTCGGCGCGAAGGTGCCCCGGGTGGCCTACGAGATCGCCGACGACGTGGACATCTACTGGCTCGACATCCACGACGGCGTGCTGGGCGTGTCCGACCGCCAGGGCCGGGTGACCGTGGTGGACCACGAGGACGAGTTCCAGTGGTCGGTGCCGGCCACCGGTGACAGCGCCTGGATGGTCCGCTGCTCGCCGGAGGGCGTCTTCCACGGCCACTCCCGCGGCGTCACCCACTACACCGGCCGCGGGCACCGGGCGTGGCACGCCGACACCGTCGGCCAGGTGCTGTTCGGCTGGCAGGAGCGCGACGCCGTGTTCGCGGGCACCAGCCGCGGCCGGGTGCACCGGTTCGCCAAGTCGGACGGGCGGATGACCGGCGACTACCGCTGCGACGCGGCCGTGTTCTCCTGCGCCACGTCGCCCGACGGCGAGTTCGTGTTCGCGGGCGACAACCAGTCCTCGGTGTACTGCTTCGCCGCCGACGGGACCCGGTTGTGGAAGCTCGCGACGGGGTGCGGTTCGGCGTTCTCCATGCAGTACCGCGACGAGCGGCTCTACCTGGTGACCACGGACGGTTCGCTCGCGTGCCTCGACGCGAGCCCGGCCGCCGTGCGCGCGGCCGAACAGGGGCAGCTGCCGCAGCGCCAGGACATCAAGGCGGGCGCCATCGACCGGGTCGAGGCGACCGCGGAGGTCGAGGTCGTGTCGCAGGTCGCGCCGGGCGACGGCGTCGTGGTCGAGTGCGTGCAGGTCGGGGGCCGGGTCAGGGTGCACGTCGTCTCGGAGGGCTACGACCGGACGTGGGGCGTGCAGTTCCCCAAGAACATCCGCGTGCCCGGCGCCCGGTACCTGGTCACCGAAGTGCTCACCTCGGCCAGCGGCTCGTTCTACCGCACCCGCGGCGAGATCAAGCGCCTGCGCTGAGCACGGGCGCCGGCACCGGGCCGGGGGGGGCCGGGCCACCGGGGCGCCGCCGGCCCCCCCCCGGCCCCGGGGGGGGCCGCCCCCCCCCCCCCCCGGCCCCCCCCCCACCGCCCCCCCCCCCCCCCCCCCCCCCCCC
>NZ_JBEOVG010000021.1:0-108794 GCF_040295345.1 Actinosynnema sp. NPDC002837 | reverse complement strand
CCCGGGCGCGGACCTCGCCCCGTAGCTCACCGCCGGGGCCGCCGCGCACCGGTGGGGGTAAGGTTGCGCGGTCGCGCTGTGGCGGGCGCTCGGCGGGGCCGGCCGCGACACCGAGGCCCTGCTGGTCTACGAGCGCACGCGCGAGGCCCTGGCCGACGCGCTCGGCGTCGACCCCTCGCCGGAGCTGTCCGCGCTGCACGTCGCGCTGCTGCGCGGCGAGGTGGGCCGGCGCGAGGAGGAGAACCGGAAGACCAACCTGCGCGCCGAGCTGACCAGCTTCGTCGGCAAGGACGACGACGTCGCCGTGGTCCGCGGGTTCGTCGCCGACCAGCGGCTCACCACCCTGATCGGGCCGGGCGGCTCGGGCAAGACGCGGCTGGCCGCGGAGACCGCGCGCACGCTGCTCGACGACCTGCCGGACGGCGCCTGGCTGGTGGAGCTCGCGGCGATCGGCGCCGACGGCGACGTGGCCCAGGCGGCGCTCGCCGGGCTCGGCCTCCGGGACGCCCTGCTCGGCGACACCTCGAACGCGGAGCCGACGGACCGGCTCGTCGCCGCGCTGCGCGACCGGGAGGCGCTGCTGGTCCTGGACAACTGCGAGCACGTGATCGAGGCGGCGGCGGCGTTCGCCCACCGGGTGCTCGGCGAGTGCCGGCGGCTGCGGATCCTGGCCACGAGCCGGGAACCGCTCGGCATCACCGGCGAGGCGTTGTGGCTGGTCGAGCCCCTCGGCCTGCCCGAGGAGGGCGCCGGCCCCGACGAGATCGAGGCGTCACCGGCCGTCCGGCTGCTGCGCGACCGGGCGGGCGCGGTGCGCAAGGACCTCGCGGCCGACGCAGGTGCGTCGGCGACGATGGCGCGCGTCTGCCGGGCGCTGGACGGCATGCCGCTGGCGATCGAGCTGGCCGCGGCCCGGTTGCGCACGATGTCGCTGGACCAGTTCGCCAACCGGCTCGACGACCGGTTCCGCCTGCTGACCGGCGGCAGCCGCACCGCGTTGCCGCGGCACCGGACGTTGCGCGCGATGGTCGACTGGAGCTGGGAGCTGCTCACCGACGCGGAGCGGATCGTGCTGCGCAGGCTCTCGGTGTTCTCGGGCGGCGCGAGCCTGGAGGCGGCCGAGCGCGTCTGCGTCGACGACGCGGTCGAGCCGGACGAGGTGCTCGAACTGCTCACCACGCTGGCCGAGAAGTCGTTGCTGGTCGCCGCGGGCGACGGCACGCCGCGCTACCGGATGCTCGGCACGATCAAGGAGTACGCCGCCCAACGCCTCGCGGAGGCGGGGGAAGCGGACCTGGCGCGCCGAGCGCACCTCGCGTACTTCACCGAGCTCGCCGAGACCGCGGAACCGCAGCTCCGGCGTGCCGACCAGCTGACGTGGCTGGCCGTGCTCAAGGCCGAGCACGACAACATCGGCGCCGCGATGCGTGGCGCGCTCGCGGCCGGCGACGCGCGCGGTGCGATGCGGCTCGCGGCGGGCGCCGGCTGGTACTGGTGGCTCGCCGGGCACAAGTCCGAGGGCATGGAGCTGATCCTCGCGGCCACCGGCACGCCCGGCGAGGTGCCCGACGACGTCCGGGCCATGGTGTACAGCCTCATGACGATGTTCCTGAACTCCGGTCTCGGCGACGAGCACCAGGCCGCCGAGTGGATCCACAAGGCGTACGAGGTGAGCGGGCGGCTGGAGCGGGGCAACCCGATCCTGGCGCTGGTCGTCCCGCTGGAACGGATGTTGCGGACGCCGGGCGGGTTCCTGCCCGCGTGGGAACCGTTGCTGGACAACGAGGACCCGTGGGTGCGCGCGCTGGCGCGGCTGCACCTGGGCAAGATGCGGGTCATCCTCGGCCACGGCGGGCGGGAGGCGGACGCGTACCTCGAAACGGCTCTCACTGAGTTCCGGTCCCTCGGCGAGCGGTTCGGGATCTCGTTCGCCCTGACCTCGCTGGCGGACCGCATCGCCACCCGGGGCGAGTTCGCCGCCGCGTGCGAGCACTACGAGCAGGCCGCCGCCGTCGTCACCGAGATCGGCGCGACCGAGGACGTCATCCGGATGCGGTCGCGACAGGCCCAGCTGTACTGGCTGATGGGGGACAAGGACTCCAGCGAGGCCGCCATCGCCGAGGCCGCGCGGTCCGCGGCCCGGGTCACCTGGCCGGACGCGCTGGCCGAGCTGGCGCTCGCGAAGGCGGAGCTCGCGCGGTGGACCGGCGACGTCGAGGAGGCACGCCGGCAGCTCGACATCGCGACGACCTCGTTGGGCGACAACGCGGAACGGCCGTACATCCGCGCGATCACCCACGACCTGCTCGGCTACCTCGCCGATGACCTGGACGAGTCGCGCGAACACCGCGCGGCGGCCTGCCAGGCGGTGTCCGAGGCCGGCCACCCGACCATGGTCGCGCTGGTGCTCGTCGGGGTCGCGGACCTGGCCCTGCGCCGGGGACGGCCCGAGCAGGCCGCCCGGCTGCTCGCGGCGAGCGCCGCCGTGCGCGGGCTCCCGGACCGGGCCCACCCGGACGCGGACCGGATCGAGCAGGGCGCGCGGAGCCACCTCGGCGACGAGCGGTTCGCCGAAGTGGCTCGGGAGGGCGCGGAGACGAGCTGGTCCGAACTGGTGACGGCCGCGCTCGACTCGTGAGCGTGGCCGTCACCAGCGGCTACCCGACGGACGCGACGCCGGCGGCGATCGCGTCGGGGGTCAGCCCGCCGCACGCTGGACGATGATGTCGCCGTGCCGCGTGCGGGCGCGGACGGTGACCTTGTCGTCGAACGCGCCCGCGTCTTCCCTCGGCGCAACGGAGTTGCGCATCGATCCGCGCTTGCTCTCCGCGTCCACCCGGGCCGCGGTGCCCTCGCCGATGCCGACCTCGATGTCGCCCGAGCGGTTCGACAGCTCCGCCTGACCGCGGGTCAGCCGGCCGATCCGGATGACGCCGCTGCCGGTCTTGGCGGTGACGCCGCCGTCGGCGCGGTCGACGTCGAACCCGCCGCTGCCGCTGTTCAGGTCCACGTCGGACGCGGCGTGCCCGATCCACGTCTGACCGCCCGAACTGGACAGTCTGACCGCGCCCACGACCTCCTCGATCCGCGCCGCGACCACGCTGCCGTCGATGTCGACGCGCCCGGCGACGTGGCCGATCGTGATCGCGCCCGCCGCGATGTTCGCCCGCAGCGCGTCCACGCGGTCCAGCTCGACCCGGCTCGACGCCGTGTGCAGCTCGCACTCGCCGAACGAGCCGTCCGCGCGGACGCTCGAATTCGCCAGGTACGTGACCAGGTCGGAGCCGGTGGGCAGGTCGATCGTGATGGCGACCGAGCCGCTCGCGCGCCCGGAGACGGTCGTCTTGACCGAGAGCCGGCCGCCGGCGAAGTCGACCTTGGTCTTGTCCGCCACCTCGACGTCCGACCTGCTCGCCCGGTCGACGGGTTCGACCAGCACCACGGTGTCGGTCCGGTCGCTCGCGGTGACCCGCACCCGGGCGCCGGCGACGACGACGGTGGCGGCGATGGGTCCGGGGGTGGTGAAGGAAGGCATGGCGGTTCTCCTCTGGTTCTCGTGCTCGGTCCGGTGGTGGGCGAGGTGTTCGGCCCGGGTCATGCCCGCTTCTTGAACGTGGAGGACGCCCACAGGTACCCGACCAGGGCGATCCCGGCGCACCAGGCGAGGGCGGCGATCACGTCGCCGGTGGCCGGCGATCCGTTGACGAACCCCCGCAGGGCTTCGATGATCGGCGTGAAGGGCTGGTACTGCGCGAACTGGCGGATGCCCGGACCCATCATCTCGGCGGGCACGATCGCGCTGCTGAAGAACGGCAGCATGATCAGCGGCACGGCGGCGAGCCCCGCCGTCTCCGGCGACTTCGCCGCCAGGCCGAGGGCGACGGTGAACCAGCCGGCCGCGAACGCGAGCAGCACGACGATGCCGACCACGCCCAGCCAGTGGGCGAACCCCGCCGCGGGGTCGAAACCGAGCAGGAAGGCGACCCCGACGAGCGCCGCGATGGCGACCAGGTTGGTGAGCACGCCGGCGACGACGTGACCGGTCAGCACCGCGCCGCGGGGGACGTCCATGACCTTGAACCGGTTGATGATGCCCTTGGTCATGTCCGAGTTCACCGCCGTGGCGGTGGCGCCGAGCCCGTAGCAGACGGCCAGCAGCATCAGGCCCGGTGTCGCGTAGTCGATGTAGTCGACACCGACGTCGAAGGCGTCCCCGAACACGTAGACGAACATCAACATCATCACGACGGGCATCAGGATCGCGTTGAACACCGAGGTCGGGTTCCGGGCGATGTGCTTGAAGTTGCGGCGCAGCATGACGGTGGAAGGGGACTTGGCGCTCACTTGGCGGCCTCCGCGGTGTGGCCCGTCAGGGCGAGGAAAACGTCGTCGAGGTCAGGGGTGTGGACGGAGAGCTCCTCGGCGCTGAGCGAGTTCTCGTCGAGCCGGTCGAGCAGCGCCCGCAGGGACCGGGTCCCCGCGTCGCTCGGCACGCGCAGGGCCAGCGCCTCGTCGTCCCGCGTGGCGCCGGTGAAGAGCCGGGCGCCCGCGTCGAGGTCGGCGGCGGTGGCGAACCGGAGCCGGACGTGCGTGCCGGGGAGGCGGCGCTTGAGCTCGTCGGGAGTGCCCTGGGCGACCAGGCGGCCCTGGTCGAGCACGGCGACCCGGTCGGCGAGCTGATCGGCTTCCTCGAGGTACTGGGTGGTGAGGAAGATGGTCACGCCGTCGGCCACCAGGTCGCGGATGATCGACCACATCGTGCGGCGGCTGCGCGGGTCCAGGCCCGTCGTCGGCTCGTCCAGGAAGATGATCCGGGGGTCGCCGACGAGCGTCATCGCCAGGTCGAGCTTGCGGCGCATGCCGCCGGAGTAGGTCGAGGCGGGCTTGCGCGCCGACTCGACCAGGTCGAACCGCTCCAGCAGGTCCTCGACGACCCGCCGGTCCGCGCCCCCGCGCTTCAGGTCGACCACCAGCTCCAGGTTCTCGTACCCGGTCAGCACCTCGTCCACGGCCGCGAACTGGCCGGTGACGCCGATGGCCGCGCGGACCGCCTTGGCCTCGGTCGCGAGGTCGTGGCCGGCCACCCGCGCCGTCCCGCCGTCGGCCTTCGCCAACGTGGTCAGCAGGTTCACGGTCGTCGTCTTGCCCGCACCGTTGGGACCGAGCAGGGAGAAGATCGTCCCGGCCCGGACGTCGAAATCGACGCCGTCGAGGACGACGTGGTCCCCGTACGACTTCCGCAGTCCTGAAACTTCGATCGCTGAACTCATGTCGGCAACTATCGGCAGGCCGCCTGTCACACGTCTGACACGACCCTGACACCGCCGCTGACACGGACCCGCCCTACGCGGAGCGGTCGTCACGTCACGGTCCGGTCGACCGCTCTCACCCGTCGCGGCGATTTGACAACATGGGGTGAGCACAGGGGTGGCGCGGTGATGAACGCGAGGGGTGCCTGACATGAGTGAAGACGACGACCGCGGGCGCACGGCCCACTTAGCCCCGTTCTCGCTGCGGGGGCAGCTGTACTGGATCCTGCCGATCACCCTGGCCACGATGTCGCTGACCGTGTGGCTGCTGGCGAACCCGCAGTGGGGCGGCGACGTGGCGGCGATCGTGGTGATCCCGATCAACGTCGCGGCCGTGCTGGTGCCGCTGATGATGACCTACGGCGCCCGTGACACCAGGCACGACCCGGACAGCCGGACCAGGATGCGGCGGCTGAAGATCGCGCTCGCGTTCACCTCCGCCGCGCTGCTGGTGGTGAGCCTCGTCTACTGGTTCAGCCGCGAGGAGGACCCGCACGACTACCTGGCCGGGGTGCTGCGGGTGGGCGTGCTGAAGGAGAGCTACCCCGGCTGGAACAACGTGCGGGCCGACGGTTCCCGCGAGGGGTTCGACGTGGCGCTCACGGAGTTCATCGCCAAGCGGTACCGGGCGGTCGAGCGGATCGAGTACGTCGAGCTGACCGAGCGCGACGACCGGATCCGCGCGCTGACCGACGACTTCCCGGGCGGGCCGGTCCACCTGGTGATCGCCAACTTCTCCATCACGCCCGAGCGTGAGAAGCAGATCGACTTCGCCGGCCCCTACTACTACGACCAGCAAGGTTTCTTCACCTGGCAGAAGGTCTCCAACCTGGAGGAGATCCCGCCCGGCGAGGTCTGCACCTCCAGCGGCACCACCGGCAACGCCCGGCTGACCGAGCTGGGTTGGCGGCCCACTTCGGAGCGGTCGCTGGTGGCGTGCATGCGGCAGTTCCTGGAGAACCGGGACAGCGGGCGCGCGGTGTCGACCGACGTGTCGATCCTCCAGGCGTTCGCCGAGGACCGGAAGCAGGACTCCCAGGCTCCGTGGCAGGACGTGAGCACCGTCGTGATCGGCCAGGAGAGCTACGGCGTCGGCATCCCGAACGACCGGCCCCGCCTGTGCGAGGAGTTGAACCGGACGATCACCGAGTTCATCAACGACCACTGGGCGGTCGAGTTCGACAAGCACCTCAAGGGCGTGGCCGACAAGGACAAGCACATCCCGCAGACGACCTCGCCGTGCCAGGGGTCGACGTTGTTCTGACCCGGGGCGACCCGTTCCGGTGCTCGCCGGGCACATCGGGGATCAGAAGCATGCGCTCGGACTGCTGGCACCTCACCGAGGACGTCGACGACTTCCTCGGCCGGGCCGGGGACTTCCTCCGCTCGCGCCCCGCCCTGCACACCACGTCGTTGGTTCTGTCGCTGTTTGAGTGATCAACTTGTTGGGCTGCTCGACGCTGCGTGCCGTGTGCCTGCGATCATGGTCGGGGTGTGATCGCGACTGGTTGGAAGCCCTGCTGCCGCACCTTGCCGGTGTGGTGGTCGAGCGGGTCGAGCGGACCTCCGCAGGTGTGCGGGTCTGGGCGTGCACGACGGTGAAGGCTGCCGCTTGCCCGTCCTGCGGTGTGCGGTCGAGTCGGGTGCACAGCCGCTATGACCGGAAGCTGGACGACACGCCGGTGGCCGGTCGGCCGGTGATGCTGCGATTACGGGTGCGCCGGTTCTTCTGCGACGACCAGGGTTGCGCGGTGGGGACGTTCGCCGAGCAGGTCGACGGTCTGACCGTCGGGCACGCGCGGCGCACCCTGTTGTCGCGCACCGCGTTGGAGCGCATCGGATTGGCGTTGGCGGGTAGGACAGGGGCACGTCTGGCCGTCGGTCTCGGGCTGCCGACGAGTCGAAGCACGCTGCTGCGGTTGGTGCACGACCTGCCCGATCCACCGGTCGGAGCGGTGCAAGTGCTCGGGGTCGACGACTTCGCCCTGCGGCGTGGTCGCCGCTACGCGACCGTATTGATCGACGCGGTCACCCACCGCCGCGTCGATGTGTTGCCCGACCGCAAGGCAGCGACCCTGGCCGCATGGTTGGGCGAACATCCCGGCGTGGGCATGGTCTGCCGGGATGGCTCGGCCACCTACGCCGAGGCTGTCCGCCAGGGCGCTCCGGACGCGGTCCAGATCGGTGACCGATGGCATATCTGGAACAACCTCGTCGCGGCGGTGGAGAAGACCGTGACCGCCCACAGCACGTGCTGGTACGTCGGGCCGCAGCGGCGCACCAAGGTCGCGGAGGAGCGGACCCTGCAGCGGCACGCCGCGGTCCACGACCTGCTCGGCCAAGGCGTCGGACTGCTGGACTGCGCACGACGACTCGGCATATCGCTCAACACGGTCAAGCGCTACGCCCGCGTCGCCTCGGCCGAGGATCTGCGGCGTCCGCCGCCCTACCGGCGCAGCATGATCGACCCCTACCGCGACCACCTGCGCCGTCGTCTGATGCAGCAACCTGACATCCCGGTCACCCACCTGCTCGCCGAGATCCGCACCCTGGGCTACCCGGCAGTGCCAACCTCCTGGTCCGCTACCTCAAACAAGGCCGCGCCGAACCCGAGCGCGTCCCACCCTCCCCGCGACGCCTGGTCACCTGGCTGACGAGCAAACCGGAGAACCTGCCCGAGCATCATCGCCGCCATCTCGACGACCTGATCACCAGCTGCCCGCCGATGACGACGCTCGCCCGGCGGATCCGCGAGTTCGCCGTGCTCCTCACCCGCCGTCGAGGCCAGGGCCTCGATGCCTGGATCGACGCGGTCCTGGCCGACGACCTGCCCGCCCTGCACCGCTTCGTCCACGGTCTGCGCAAGGACAACGACGCCGTGGTCGCGGGACTGACCCTGCCCCACAGCAACGGCCCCACGGAAGGAGTCGTCAACAAGATCAAGCTGCTCAAGCGGCAAACCTACGGAAGGGCGAGCTTCGCCCTGCTGCGCAAGCGAATCCTGCTCAACCAGTAACGCCCTCGGGTCCGTGGCCTTCACCCCAAGTCGTTGATCACGCAATCAGCGACAGAACCACGTCGTTGACGGTGACCGAGAAGCTGCGCGCCGGCGGGGCGGACGGCACCGTGCTCGGCCGGCTGGAGCACGGTGGCGAGGTCCGCGCCGTCTTCTACCGCCGGCCGACCCACCGCCTGAGCCTCACCGTCCTCTCCCCCGAGCAGGCCGACGGCCTCGCCGCCCACCTCGCGGGCCTCGGTCTCCCCCTCACCGGCGTCACCGCGGTGGACGATACCGCCGCCGCTTTCGCCGAGGCGTGGCGGCGGCACGCGGGCGCGGCGCCGGCACCCGGCCAACCGGTCCGCCTCTACCGCCTGGGCACGCTCACCCCGCCGGAGCCGGTCCCGGCGGGCCGGGGGCGCGTCGCGGGCGCGGCCGATCGTGCGCAGGTCATCCGCTGGTGCAGCGAGTTCGTCGCCGCCGTCGGCGAGGCGCCCTCGATGGACGCCGACACCTGGGCGGCCTCGCGGTACGCCGAGAAGCGCTACACGTTCCGGGAGACCCCGGACGGTACTCCCGCGGCCATGGCGGGCTCGACGTCGATGGTCGCCGGCATGGTCCGGGTCGACCCCGTCTACACCCCTGCGCACCAGGGTCCGCAAGGCACGGCGACGTCGGGCGTTCGTCGCGGTCACGTGCGCCGTGCTGGCCCTTGGTGGGCGGAGCGCTGGTGGCGAGGCCGTCGATGCCCGACTTCCGACCCGCGGGCCCGGAGCCGTTCCCCGAGTACCTGTTGACCTCGCGCGTCCTCGCGCAGTCCTGGAGCCGCACACCCGAGCCGGTCGTGATCAGGTTCACGCCCACCGTCGCTCCCGACGAGATCACGCTGATCTTCAGTTGCGCCATCGGCGACGAGCGCGCCAACGGGGACGAGGAGGCCGCCCTCAGCGTGTCGCTCACGATCGACGGGAAGGAGGTGGAGCAGACCGTGTGCCAGGACGGTGCGACCTCGATCGATGACGAGGAAGTAGCGAGGAACCTGAGCACGGGGCGGGAGTCCGTCGTGCGGATGACCGTGCTCGGGCACATGTCGGAGCTGCCGGGCGGGACGACGACACCCGCGGTGGGCCAGGCCCCGGACGGGGTCGCGGTCCGCCTGGCCGTCGGGCAGCACGTGCCGGTCACCGAGTACCCGCTGCCGCCACCGCCGGAGAAGCCGGTGCGGGTGGACCAGCTCGTGCGCGACGACGCCGACATCGTCCTGCGTGCCGACCCGGCCGACCCGAACAAGCCGCAGAAGGTCGTCGTCCCGTGGCGCGGCCTGTCCTCGATGCACCTGTGGAACGGCTCACCCGGCCGCCTCCGCGTGCTGGTCGGCGACGACACCATCGCCGATGCCAGCAACTACGGGTACGGGTTCAGCGGCATCACCGGCGGCGCCGGTCACGACGGGGCCGGCCTCGTCCTGGGACAGCCGGTCGAGATCAGCGTCGTGCCGGAAGGAGCGCACGGCGACTGGATCGTGATGCTGATGGAGGAGGACTGATCGCGAACCCGACATCGCGAGGTGCCCGGTCGATCACTGTGGCGCTCGTGTTCGCCTACTCGTCCGGTGACGTGGTCGACGTCGTCCGAGGAGCGGGTCGCAGGCCGGAGAGCGTGACCACGACCAGCCGGCGGACCGCGTCCTCGGACGGCAGGCGGCTCGCGGCCGTGAGGGCGTGCAGGCAGTAGTCGGCGAGCTCGTCCGGCGACACGTCGTCCCGGATCCGGCCCGCACGCGCGCCCTCGGCCACCAGCTCCGCGACCAGTTCGTGCAAGTGCCGTTGGGCCCGCAGGACGTGCTCGTCCTGGTGCAGGAACGACACGAGCTCCGGGTCGTCGTGCGGGCGTGCCTCGTGGGAGATCCGGGCGAACGCCTCCAACACCGCTTCGAGCCGCTCGTCAGCGCTCGGCGCACCGTCCCGGGCACTAGTGAGCCGACCGAGGTGCGCGGCGATCTGCCGCTCGTGCCAGGCGCCCAGGATCGCTTTCACGTCCGAGAAGTACTTGTAGAGCGTCGCGCGCCCGATGCCGGCGTGCTCGGCGATGCGCGACATGGTCACGCCCAGCAGCCCGTGCTCGGCCACCAGCGCCGCCGTCGCGTCCAGGATCGCGGCGTGCACCTCGCGGCGGTGCGTGTCGATCGTCTCGCTCCGCAGCCTGGGCACGCCGGGAGCATACCGACCTGTGGACAGATCGTCGTTTGCCGGACATAGTGTCTCGCAAAAGCCCGGACGGCACTTCGGAGGAGACATGACCGAGTCACCCGGCGAGGACGACGTGGCCGCACCGCTGTGGGTGCGGATCTCGGGGGTGGTCGTCATCGCCCTCGTGCTGGCGCTCGTGGTCGTCCACCTGACGGGCAACGGCTTCGGCGGCCACACGCCGTGAACCCGACCCTGCGGAAGTCGGCGCTCACCGCGCACGTCACGTCGTCGGTGGGCTGGCTCGGGGCCGTCGCGTGCTTCCTCGTGCTCGCCACCACCGGGATGTCCACCGCCGATGACCGGCTCGCCCGTGCCGCGTACGTCGTCCTGGAGCCGATCGGCTGGGCGGTCATCGTCCCGCTGAGCTTCGCCTCGCTGGTCACCGGCCTGATCCAGGCGTGGGGCACGCCGTGGGGCCTGTTCCGGCACTACTGGGTGGTGGCGAAGCTGCTCATCAACGTGCTGGCCACCGCGGCGCTCCTGGTGCACATGCGGCCGATCGGCCACCTGGCCGAGGCGGTCGCGCTCACCGACGACCTGGCCGGGATGCGGTGGCAGGTGACGGTCGACGCGGCCGCCGCCGTCCTCGTGCTGCTCGTGGCGACCGCGCTGTCGGTGTTCAAGCCGAAGGGCAGGATCCGGTGACGACGCGCCCCCGCGTCAGCGGCCGATTCGGCAGTCGCCGTTGCCGTTGCCGCCGTCGTCGTCGGAGAGGAATGACGCCAGTTCCCGTCCTTCCTCGGTGACGGCGTCGTGCTCGGCCGGCGAGAGGTGGCGCAGCGGGGTCACGGCCACCGTGCCCGCCTCGACCGTCCACGTGGCGGCGACCCGACCGTCGACCAGGACGACGCGCGCGCCGGTGACCGACAAGCCGCGGTGGGCGTCGTCGATGATCCGGCGGCGGTCCTGGTAGCCGAGGATCGCGTTGTCGAACGCGGGCAGGAACCGCACCGGGGCGGGGGTGTCGGGGTCGGGGCGCGGCGCGTCCGGCAGGTCCAGCAGTTCGCGGCCGTGCTCGTCGCGGAAGGCGATCAGCCTCTCGCGGATCGCGGCCACCGCGCGCGGGAGCCCGGAGAGGCCGGACCAGGCGCGCAGGTCGGCCACCGTAGCGGGCCCGAATGCGGCCAGGTAGCGCAGCGCCAACGCCTCCCCCACCGGGTCGGAGCCGTCCGGTGCGGGTGGGTCGACGTCGCGTCCCAGCCACGATTCGAGCAGAACCGTGCGTGCACCGGCCTTCCTGCGCCACAAGCCGCGCGGTGGCAGCTGGACCGTCGGGAGGAGGGCGGCGATCCCCATCTCGCCCAGCGCCCGCGGTCCGACAGCCGGCCACCGTGCGGCGAGCGTCCGGCCGAGTTCGGGCATCGTGCGCGGCTCGCCGTCGGCCAGCGCGGCCCGTGCCGCGGTGGTGAGTTCTGCCAGGTCCACGCCCTCGAACTCGCGGCGGTAGACCCCGAGCACCCGTTGGCGCAGCATGGGGCCGTGCCGGGCGCGCCACGCCAGCGCGTCGTCGGCGGTGACGAGGTGGACGGTGCGGCGCATGAGGTGGGTCCGGACCACGCGGCGTCCGGTCACCAGGTCGTCGAGCGCGGTCGGGTCGAAGGCGCGCAGCCGTGACCACAGGCCGACGAACGGCTCCTGCGGTTCCTGCGCCTGCATGCCGCACAGGTGCGCCACGGCGTCGGACACCGGTAGGTCGGCGCGGGCCAGCAGCAGTTGCCGGGCGAGCGTCGCGCGGTTGAGCGCCTTGGTCTCCAGCACCGTCATCGTGGTGGTGTCCTGTCGGGTTCGGTCACGGGGTGGGCGGTCGCGTGCCCACCCCGTGTTCGGGTTACGCGTTGTGCTCGGTGACGACGTCGACGACCCAGACGACGCCGAAGCGGTCCCGCAGCATGCCGTAGGCGGGAGCCCAGCCCGCCGGGCCCATCGGGATCACGACGGTCGACCCGTCGGAGAGCTGGTCCCAGTAACCGGTGACCTCTTCGACGGACTCGCCGCGCACGGAGACGAAGAACGAGTTCTCGCCCTGCTCGTAGGCCAGCCGCGAGGGCACGTCGTAGGCCATCACGTGGAAGCCGTTCTCGCCGAGCACCTGGCCCCACATCACGTGGTCGGCCTCGGCCTCGTCCTGGACGTTGCCGGCGTCCTTGTAGGTGACGACGGCGAGTTGGCCGCCGAAGACGGATCGGTAGAACTCCAGGGCGGCGCGGGCGTCACCGCGGAAGTTCAGGTGGGCGGTGGTGGTGACGGACAAGGTCGTTCCTCATTTCGACTTGAAGCCGGATGTGGGGCAACAGTCGCAGGGGTAGAGGCCAGGTTGTGTCCTCTACTGTCGGGCAGAATGGCAGACATGCCGAAGACCTCAGCCCGACTGCTGTCGCTGCTGTCGCTGTTGCAGGCGCGTCGGGACTGGCCGGGGGCGCTGTTGGCGGAGCGGTTGCGGGTCAGCCCGCGCACCGTGCGGCGGGACGTCGACCGGCTGCGCGAGCTCGGCTACCCCATCGTGACCGCCAAGGGTCCGGACGGTGGTTACCGGCTCGGCGTCGGCTCGCAGCTGCCGCCGTTGCTGTTCGACGACGAGCAGGCCGTCGCGCTGTCGGTGGCACTGCGGATCGCCACGACCACAGGCGTCGGCATCGAGGAGGCGGCGGCACGGGCGCTGAACACCGTCCGGCAGGTCATGCCCGCACGGCTGCGCCACCGCATCGACACCCTCCAGGTCACGGCGGTGGAGCGGGTCGCGGCTCCGCAGGTCGACAGCGACGTGCTGATGACGATCAGCGGCGCCATCCACGCCCGCGAGGTGCTGCGCTTCGACTACGCCACCCCACCCGGCACCGCCCCCGACCTCACCGCACCTCCACCACGCCGCGTCGAGCCGCACCACCTCGTCACGCGTGGCGGCCGCTGGTACCTGGTCGCCTGGGACCTCGACCGCGACGACTGGCGCACGTTCCGCGCCGACCGGATCACCCCGCGCACCCCCACCGGCCCCCGCTTCACCCCGCGTGACCTGCCCGCCGAGAACGTGGCCTCGTTCGTCGCCGCCAGGTTCTCGGGCTCCGACGGCTCGGGCGGCTGGCCGTGCCACGGCGAGGTGATCCTCGACCTGCCCGCCACCGAGGTGTCACCGTTCGTCCACGACGGCGTGGTCGAAGACCTCACCCCGAACCGCTGCCGCGTCACCCTGGGCTCGTGGTCGTGGCCCGCCCTGGCCGCCGCCATCGGCCGGTTCGACGCCGACATCGAGGTCGTGGGGCCGCCCGAGCTGAAGGACGCCTTCGCCCACCTGGCCCGCCGCTACGCCAAGGCGGCAACCTGAAGCCTGGCCCACAGGCGCACAACACACCTGGCGGGGCTTCAGTTCAGCGGCTCCGCTGTCGGACTACGGTCCCGCCCGGCTCTCCCACCGCGCCCTGTTCACGCCGTCCGAGTCCGGCACCACGGCGCACCAGTCCCCCATCACCCGGTCCGCCACCATGAGCGAGAAACCCTCGCCCGTGACCTCGGAGAGCGTATCGGCCCCACCGGGATAGGCCCGGTAGGTCAACTCGCCGGCGGGTAGTGGAGCCGTGAAGGCGGTGAAGTCGTCTTCCAGGATTTCGGGCCTGGGTTGCAACTCCGGCTCGACTGCCACGCAGACCAGAGAACGTGGTCGTACCAGGCGGGCCAGTTCGGCCGCGTTCTCCCGAGTCACGCGGAACCACCTGCACCCGTAAGCGCCGTACGCCCAACGTTCGCACAACAAGGTGAAGCGATCACCGGCCTCCGCCACTGACGCCCAGAAACCCTCATCCGCGACCGCGTCGACGGGCTTCGAGATCTCCACGGGCTCAGGAGCCGCGTCGCGCCACTGGAGAACCGCGGCCTGGCCGTGCAGCCCGGCCAGATCCGCGGCTACCGCTCGTGTCGTGTAGAGGTGGACGGCCCCATCCCACCCCGACTCGATCTGAAGCCGCCCCGGGGCAACGAGCTGACAATACGGCCCGCGCCCGGCAACCATTTCCTCGACCAGGTGAACCGCTGGCGAGGTCTCGACCTTCGCACCGTTGCGAAGGCCGAGGTACTCGACGGGAAGCGGTTCAGCCACCAGCAACTCGCCGACCTCCAGCACGTCGGCGCCGCTCCGCTCGACCACCACCCCGAGCACCTGGCGCAGTTCCGCCGCATACGAGCTCCAACCGGCCGCGTCGGCCAACTCCTCGCGCAAACGCTCGCCGCGAGGGCTGATGATCAGCTCCTTGCTCAGCCCTTCAGCCATACGAGCCCTCGCAGCTTCCGGTCGCAGTTATGCACCCACACTAGTGGGAAATGAGCTCGGCCATGTTCAAGACAAGATCACGGGAGTCCAGTTCTTCCGACAGCCGAACCAGCCTCCGATGGAATTCCGCGCTGATCGGCAGTTCATCCTCGTAAATCCACGAGCACATCAGGTGGAACGCCAGGCCGTACTCGCCGACCTTCAGGAAATCGCGCACGTCGACGATGACCGAAGGCGTACTGACAGGCGACTCCTCGAGCAGCTTCGTGATCTCTACGACGTACTCCCCGACCTGCACCGCACCTCCAACGATCACCGCCGGCACCCCGGCACCGCCTCCTACAGGTTAACCGGATAAAGCTTCAGTTCCCGAACCCTCAACTCGACATACGTGCCCTCCACAGCGCCGGCGAGCGGCCCGACCCCTTCGAGCAGGACGATGTCATCACCTACTCGAGCTGAGATGACACCGTCCACATCGACTCTCTCAACGCACCCGACGATGACCACCACATCACCGTCCTCCGCCACCGCGTGCCGCACCGGACCCGAGACCGGACGGACCGAGATGATCCCCTCCTCGGGGACTTCCAACTCGACGTGCAGATCCCGCCCGACCGGAACCTCTCCAGGTCCGACCCAACACCCCCTCGCGGACGTGCCACCGGATCGGAAGCGGACCCAGCCGGATTCCGCGTCGAGCACTTCCTCAATCCGAATTTCCAACACAATCCCTTCAACGAGGTTCACACGACCACCGAGAGCAGCGAGGTCGCCAACCACTGCTCATCGACCACCAGGAAGGCCGGCTTCGCGACGCCCTACGGGTCGATCACAAGTCGTTGAGCAGCTTCCCGGACTTCTTTTTCGTCGTAACCCGTACGAAGGTAGAGCTCCCAGGGCCCCAGTGAGGCGATAACCGCCTCGACAAGGGCGTGCCACCTCCCCGCCAGAGAAGCAGGCACCATCCCCTGAATCTCCCGCACCGACGTTGCACCTTCGGTGACCGTGACCGTTTTGGCCGCCACCTCCGGCGAAACGCCCTCCCCCAACCATATGCAGACCGCTGGAGCTTCATCCAGGCGCACTCTGATCGACCGGGCCGCCTGCCGCAGCCGAAGAGCATCGTCCAACCCCAACCCGATCCGGACCAGACGCTCTTCGGGCACGCTATGGAGATCCTTGGTGACCTGGTACACCACCTCGAACTCTTCGACGGTCATCCGAATAGCCTGGCGCGGACCACGTTCGGGCATATCACCGGGATCACTTGAGCTCCTAATCACAGCAATCCTTCCCCTCCTTCGGGCGAACACCGTCTCGAACGCAACAGTCCAGCCTCGACGAAAGCGCGAAAATGCGCGATCACTTCGGCCAGGTTCCCAGCGCCACCGACAGACCTGACCGTCCGGCCGTCCGACCACGCCTCAGTCCAGTCCGCGGTTGCGGACGCGGGGCGGGGCCGATCGTTTCGACCGACCCCACCCCGTCCCTACACGCGATAGGGAAGCGTGAACCCGACGTCGCGTGAAGCGTCCTCGTACGTCGAGACCATCTCCGAGATGATGTTTGCGACCTCGTCCAAGGCGAACCGGGCGTCGTCGAGGTCACCGGAATCCAGGTTCTCGGCCAACTCCTTCAGCGTGTCCTGCAGGACCTTCAACGAGTCCCCCTGAACCGCCACCGCGGGGAAGTTCCTGCTCGGCACCTGCACCACCGCGAAGTTGCCGGCGATCGCCAGGATCGCGGCGCTCGTCGCTTGTTCGTTCATCGACCACCTCGGGGCTGGAAGAGGATGTACGGCTCGTGCTCGATCAGAGGCCCGGTGAAGATAAGGCACACAACCCCCGTCGGTCCGCCACCCCAAGATCAATCGTCCATTCGTCGACCAGTCTCCGATCGAAATACTTCCAGCGCGCCTGGAACCAACCCGGAAAGCGAATCATGGTGGTCCGGATCTCCAATGAGACTCGGATGCCCCCAGAGTGCCTTGACCATGTCTGCGGGGTCTCCGAGGCCAAACTCCCATTGAGCCGAGACTCGTCGGTCGATGATTGTAAACAACTCGATCGGTTGCCATCGGGGCAGATCCGTGTCGTCGACGACCAAGATGACCAGGCCGGACTCCCACAACGCCATGGCGTGCACATCGTACTCCACACCGACCGTGAGGTGAAACTCCGTCGCCGGGGAGTAACCTGCATCGAACCGTGACCGCGCAAGGTCCGATCCTTTATCGAAGGTGCAAACGACTCGCATCCGTCAACCCTTGAACTTGAAGTCACCGATTTGACCGGTCAGGCGATTCATCACGTAGTGAATCTCATTCCCGTTCACCTTCGGCGTCACCTTCACCTACCCGTCCAACCCGGCCGGCGGGGATCGTCCACACCCCTCCACCGAGGCGCGACCTGCCCAGTCACAGGTCAGTCCAGGTGGCCGACTTCGACACCCCCCGGCTCGCACGCCTCCGTTTGGTCGAGTGCAGACCGACACCACGCGGCTACCTCGGCAGACAGGCTTGCCAAGGCGCAGCGGTGCCGTTCAGGAACTGCGCACGACCCAATCGCGAGCAGAACCGAGTAGGGATTCGAGCCGGTCTCCACATCGGCAAGGTCCGACTCGAACTCACCACTCTCCCAGAGCACCACCTGCGCCATGAAACCACCACCGTCCAGGATCCAGCTGACGGATATGGGGTCGTGCCCGTCACGGGATACTTCGACATTCGAAGTGGCCGGCAAGCTCTCAAGTTTGGGAGCTTCCAAGGAAATCCATGTCAGGGCGCTCTCCACCAGCCCGCCCCCTACGGACGTCCCCATCCTCCGAGCTTGATTTTCTTCGCCTCCGGCAATTGCGGCACCGGGTTTCCCTTCTTCGCAGCCAACCGACCATACATTGTGTCGGAATCCGCCATCTTGAAGTCGCCCGGCCGACCACCCGAAATAAGCGATGACCTCGATACGTCGAATTCGACGTCCACCGAGCCCGGCCATGCGGAAATGTATGCGTCCCTACTCGCCGGTTGTACGATGTAGGTGAACCCGCCGCCGCGTTGAACCATTCCCGTATCCACCATCGCCCGGCGCTCTCCCGGTGACCTCCAGCGGCCAACCGTCACTATGTCGTCGTCAGACGAGCGTCCCATATTGTTGACAAGCATCGGCGTCTGACCTGCGAGTACATAGTACGTGTGGACGGTGCGACGGTGAGGTCGTAGACGGTTTTCCTGGCAGGCGTGGACCTCAACGGCGGTGATGATCGGTGAGGAGCCGTCGGCGGCGGTCAGGTGTTGGCCGGGCTTCAGGTCGCCCAGGTTGACGAACGTCTGTTCCTCGACAAGCCACACCGGGTGCCAGGACGTGCCCTCCACGGTGCCCTGTGAGCCGTCCTGCGCGGTGACGGTCAGCTTGACCAGGGCGTTGCCCTCGTCGCCGTGCGCGAACGTCGCGGTGACCTCGCGCTCGGTGGTTTCGCCCGTTTCCCGGTCCGTGGCCTTCACCCGGTCGCCGATCCGCACCTCGGAGATCGGCTTGGTGGAGCCGTCCGCCATCAGCACCGACGTCTCGCCGACGAAGCTGTGGCACGCCTTCACCGCCGACTGCAGGGCCCCGCCGGCGATCTTGACGCCCTTGAGGATCTTGCCCACGGGCAGGATGCCGGCGAGCCCGATGGCGCAACCGCCGGCGCTGGCGCCGGACCCCACGCACCCGGTCGGGTCGAAGATCAGTTTGCCCAGTTCCGCGAACGCCTCACCGGCGTTCGGCCCGCCCTGCGGGACGAACCCGAGGTCTGGTCGTGCTTACCGCACCGGTACTTGGTCGCCGTGACCGCGACGACCTCCTCCCACCCGATCAGGGGGTCGCCGCCCTTGTCGAAGCAAGCAGCAGGGGCGCTGAAGCAGGTGAAGTGTCTGTGCGGAACCCCGTGCTCGGCAAGCATTCGCACTTCGCACGGCTAAGACGAGCGTCACACCGGGCACGGCCGCGAAACCCGCGTGCGGCCGGGCAGAACGTCGTCAGACGACGCGCTGACGCCGTGCCGGAGTACAGACGATCGGAGGTTTTCCCGGTGCGCCGAACCTCCTAACGTCGGAGGTGATCGGAAAACCCTGCTCCCGGCCGCGTGCCAGCGGTCCGGGATTTCCGGGAGGAGTGCTACTCCGATGAAGATCCTGCGCATGACGGGTCTGGCGGTGCTGATCACGTCCATGGTCGCGTTGTCCATGACGGCGGCTTCCGCGCACGACCCCGACACCCCTGAAGGACAGGCGGCGGTCCGCGCCTTCCTCACCGACCACCTGCCTGCCGACCGGCACGCCGTCGTCGGCACCGCGGCCGGCGTGCCGTGCGCGAACGGCAAGGCCGACATCTACCCCTGCAAGAACGTGGACCTGCTCAGCGTGCTGCCGCTCGCCTCCATCGGTGGCGGCAACGGCAACGACATCTGGGGCTGGACCGACCCGTCCTCCGGCAAGGAGTACGCGATCGTCGGCCGCACCAACGGCACCGCGTTCGTCGACGTGAGCACGCCCACCTCGCCCCGGTACCTGGGCAACCTGCCGTCCAACGGCGGCAGCAGCAGTTGGCGCGACATGAAGGTGTACCGCGACCACGCGTTCATCGTGGCCGACGCCATCAGCGGCCACGGGATGCAGGTCTTCGACCTGACCAGGCTCCGGACCGTCACCACGCCGCAGACGTTCACCGCGGACGCGCTGTACAGGGGCTTCGGCCCGGCGCACAACATCGCCATCAACGAGGAGACCGGCTACGCCTACGCGATCGGTTCCAACACGTGCCGCGGCGGGCCGCACATCGTCGACATCCGGACGCCGAAGTCGCCGACCCAGGCCGGGTGCGTGTCGCAGGACGGCTACACCCACGACACCCAGTGCGTCGTCTACCGCGGCCCGGACCAGGCCCACCGCGGCCGGGAGATCTGCTTCAACTCCAACGAGGACACGCTGACCATCGTCGACGTGACCACCAAGTCCTCGCCGGTGCAGCTCGCCCGCACCGCCTACTCCGGCGCGCAGTACTCGCACCAGGGCTGGCTGACCGAGGACCAGCGGTACTTCCTGCTGGACGACGAGCTGGACGAGTCCCGCAGCACCGACAAGCGCACCAAGACCTACATCTGGGACCTGGCGAAGCTCTCCTCGCCCGTGCACACGGGCACCTACAGCTCGCCGGCCACCGCGATCGACCACAACCAGTACGTCAAGGGCCGGTACTCCTACCAGGCCAACTACCAGGCGGGTCTGCGCATCCTGGACGTCAGCCAGGTCGCCTCGGCCCGGCTGACCGAGGTCGGCTACTTCGACATCTACCCGGCCGGTGACGCGGCGCGGTTCAACGGGGCGTGGAGCAACTACCCCTACTTCGCCAGCGGCATCGTCCTGGTCAACGGCATCGAGCAGGGCTTGGTCGTGGTCAAGCCCAACCTCGGCGTCGTCAGGTGACGGCGGAGGACGGCGTCGGCCCGCTCGACGCCCGGCGCCTCCAGCTCTGACGTGCCCTTCCCCGTGCGCGGCCACCCGTCCGCGCACGGGGCCGCCGTCCTGCCGGACGTGAGGAGTGATGATGCGCAACCTGCGCCTCACCGACTGGGTGTTCGTCGTCCTGGCCGTCGCGATCGTGCTGGCCGGCGCGCTGGCGCTGTTCCGGACCCCGGCAAGCCCCGCGCACTCGACGCACCAACGGGCGGCCGACCTGGTGCCCGCCGCGCACAGCGACGGCCTGTCGGAAGCCGAGAGCGGCTACCGGTTCGAGCGGGTCACCGTGCCGTCGACGCGCGGCCCGGCCGTGCCGGTCGCGTTCCGGATCCTCGGCCCGGACGGGCTGCCGCGCACGCGCTTCCTGGACAACCAGACCAAGCAGCTGCACTTCTTCGTGATCCGCGACGACATGCACGTCTTCCAGCACGTGCACCCGACCCTGGTCGGCGACACGTGGCACGTCGACGTCCGGCTGGACGACGGCGGCGCGTACCGCATGTTCGCCGAGTTCGTCCCGCTCGACACCCAAGACCCCCGGCACCCGGTGGTGCTCGGCGTCCCGTTCAGCGTGCCGGGTGACACCACCCTGGTCCCGGTGCCCGCGCCCGCCGCGGAAGCGGTGACCGCGACCGGGTTCACCGTGACGCTGGTGGACGAGCCGACCCGACCCGCCCCGATGCGGCCGCAGGAGCTGCGCTTCGCCATCCGCGCACCCGACGGCTCGCTCGTCCGCGCGCTCGAACCCCACCTGGGCTCCTACGGGCACATGACCGGCTTCCACACGATGCTGCTGTCGGCCACCCACCTGCACCCGGTCCAGCCCCTGGGCGTGCCGCTGGTCGACGGCGAGCTGACGTTCCAGGCCACGTTCGCCGACCGCGGCGAGTACCGGCTGTTCCTGGAGTTCGCCCACGGCGGGACCGTGCACACCGCCGCGATCACGGTGGCCGTGGCCTGATCCGGGCCCCGGATCCCGCCGGCGGGACAGCGCGGGCCTTCACGCCAGGTGCCGCGCACACCGCCGAGAGCCGACTGTCCGATGTGGACGTGATTATCCACACCGGACAGTCGACTTCCGGCGGAGGTGCCTTGCCTACGCGCGCTGGGGCCCGTTCAGCGGTTCCGCCTTCGGGGCCGCCACCTGCCCCTGGGCGACGTGCCCGCGGGTGGAAGCGGAAGCGGTCGACGGCGGCGGGTCGTGGTAGAAGGTGCCCACGACGTCGACCAGGACGTGGCTCGAGCCCTGGTTGTTGTAGACGTGGAACCCGCACTCGGGGCCGATCATCGTCTGCACGGCGTTGGGCACGATCGCACCGGCGGACGGGTTGAGGTTGGACGTGTTGGGACGGCCGACGCCGCTGTAGCCCGCCGGCCACACCGTCAGGAACGTGGGGGCGGTCGGCTGGACGGCGGTGACGTTGGTGGCCAACGCCCAGACGTCCGGACCCGTGAGCGGCTCCGGCGCGACGACGGTCGCGGTGGTGGCCGGGCCGAGCGCGGACGGCCGGCCCTGACCCGCGCGGGTGTCGGCGATCCGGTTGGGCACGACGGGCTCGAAGCGCAGCCCGCCCTCCAGCGAGCTGTCGTCGTAGAAGCTGACGATGTCCACGATGACGTGGCTGTCCTGGCTGGTGTACACCCCGATCGACGGCGCACCCGTGCCACTGCCGCAGTCGGAGCACGGGATGGCGGTCACGACCGCGAAGTTCGTCACGGTGCTGTCGGACCCGTAGTTCAGCGAGGAGGCGGTCGGGCGGGTGAGACCCGTCGGGTACAGGGAGACGTAGCCCGGGCCGGAGGGCTCGGTGACGGTCACGTTCAGCACGACGGTCGACGCCTCGACCGGCACCCCGCCCTGGCCGGTCAGCTGCAGGCGCACCGTCTGGCCCGAGTCGACCGTGGCGCGCGGCGCGCCCTGGCCGGAGCGGGTGTCCAGCACGCGGTAGGGCGTGAGCGGGTAGAACGTGCCCCGGTCGCCGCGCGCGTCGAAGCCCTCCAACGACAGCAGGCGCCTGACCTTGCCCGCGACGGAGTCCTCCAGGAGGGTCAGCGACGCCGTCTGCGCGCCGACCGCGGTGGCCGTCGGCGTGACGGTCAACGCGCACGTCCGACCGTGGGAGAGGGTGTTCCCCGAGCAGGTGTTCGCCGTGATCCGGAAGGCGGTGGGGTTCGGGCCCGTCAGCGACGCCGCGCCGAAGGTCGTGGGGACGGTGCCGTTCACCTCGACCGGCACCTGCATCGACGTGCCCTGCTCACCCCACGGCTGCCGCCCGAACTGCAAGCGGTAGTCCGGGCTGTCCGTGGCCCGGTAGCCGACGCCGGACTGGAACCGGATCTCGCCCCTGGCGGTGCGGGTCGTGCCGTCGCAGTGCATCAGGTAGTCGGCCGCGAACGCGGTGAACCGGCCCGTGGCCTCGTCGTAGGCGGCCTCGTGCACGTTGACCGTGCCGGAGGTCGCCGCCGCTCCCTCGCACCCCTGCCCGTCGCCGCCGACGTTGAACACCGTGATCGAGTCGGACGTGTAGAAGCCGGTCTTCGCCGGGTACGACCGGCCGGCCTCGAACCGCGTCCCGTTCGGCGGCGACAGGTCGAAGCTGTGGTGGTGGCCGGTGGTGGACGCCATCATCGTCAACGCGTAGCCGTTGGCGTTCTGCTGGAAGGCCCGGATCGTGCTGCGGGACGCCTCGTAGGAGAAGCTCCCGTCGATGTAGCCGAAGCCCTCGAAGTGCGTCGTGAAGGCCGTGTACGGCGCGGCGGGCGGCTCCGCGGCCGCGGCGGCGGGCGCACCGGCCACCAGTGTCGTCGCGACGAGCAGCGCGGCGGCGCAGGCTCCAGCGCCACGGAAAGTCCGCAAACCATCCCCCAGGTCAAAGTGGAGCGACAGCAGGAATCCCCGTGTCCCGCGCAGGACAAGCAGCCGAGCCGGCGCTGGGCAACGAACTTCGGCATTGCGGGGCACCGCCGCCGGGCACGGGCGCGGAATGGACACGGGACGTCCACGAAATGCGCGCATTCGCATCGGCGCCGGCTGGGTCATCGTTACCGGGGCCGTCCAGTAAGGTCGCGATCCGTGAACCCGCCGACGCAAGGGGACGGGACGGGCACGCGCCTCTCCCGACGAACGGTGCTCCTGGCCGGCGGCCTCGTGGTCATGACGGCGGGCGGGTTCCTGGCGCTGGCGAACGTCCGCGAGCCGGGCGACCGACCGCTGGGCGTCGGGCCCGACCTGGACGACCTGCCGGTGGCGGAGGTGCCCGCGCCGACGGACCGGCCGGTGGAGGTCGTGTACTGCGCGGGGTGGGACGCCGGCGCGCGTGCCCCGGTGTCGCCGATGTCCGAGTCGGTCGCACGCGCCCAGGACGCCTCGGGCGGCCAGTACGCCGTGGTCCTGCTCGTCGACGGGACGGCGCGGGCGGTGGTGGAGGTGTGCTGGGCGGAGCACCACGCCGAGCTGTGGCACGTCGACGCCGACGGCCGCAGGTACCGGGGCGTCGCGTACCGGCGCTGGCCGGACGGGCGGTTGCGGCTGTTCGAGGTCCGCAGCTGGAACTACGCCGGGTCGCACGCGCCGGAGTTCGACGGCGACCAGCCGACGTTCCGGGCCCGGGTCCGCCGTGACGCGACCGCGGCGATCAAAACCATCGGGATCACCGCCGTGCAGTCGGACGGCAGCACGCTGCAGACCTCGCGCGACTGGTCGGACGGGTCGAACTGGCCGGAGTCGGCGCCGCCGCCGGAGGACGTCGCCGTGCCCGCGGTCGACGGCTGGCCGGGCCTCGCCGGGATGACCGGCCCCGCGACCGCCCGCCCCGGGCCCGCGGTCGTGCCCACCCACTTCCCGTGGCGCCCACCGCGACCGCTGCGACCGCGCCACATCGCCGAGACCGTCACCGAGGGCGCGCGGTTCCGCACGGACGACGGCCGTGCCCTGACCGTCCGGCGGCTCCCGGTCGGCACGATCAGGTTGCCCAGCGGCAGGGTGGTCGTCGCGGACCCCGCCTGGCTCGACGACGGCTCCACCCCGCTGGCCACGACGGCGCCGCCCGGCGAGTACCCGGTGGACGTGTTCCAGGTGGTGGAGGACGGCACGGGCACGACCACGACCGCCGCGTGCCGGGTGACGATCACGGACGCGCCCGTCACCTCGTGGCACCTGGCCCTGCTCGAAGGTGACCACGAACTGGCGCTGGGCGACGGCGAGTTCTTCGGCAACCCGGTCGACACGGCCACCCTCGCGCTGGTCGACCACACCGGCGTGGCGGCGTACCAGGAGGCCGAGATCGAGACGGCCATGAGCGGCGACGGCCCGTACCGCACCCTGTCCGCCG
This sequence comes from Actinosynnema sp. NPDC002837, assembly GCF_040295345.1. NCBI lineage: Bacteria > Bacillati > Actinomycetota > Actinomycetes > Pseudonocardiales > Pseudonocardiaceae > Actinosynnema > Actinosynnema sp. NPDC002837. Next base: position 84,152 of record NZ_JBEOVG010000021.1, on the reverse strand, counting down.
AGGGCACCGACCTGATCATCGTGAAGGGCTGGAGCGACGGCGCGAACCCGGTGTGGCTCGGCCGCGCCGAAGACGGCTCGCTCGGCTGTTACGTCCTCGACTTCCTCGCGCCCGACCTGGCCACCGCCCAACCTGCTTGAGACCCGCGCCACGGCGGTTGCCGCACTTCGTGCCGGGTCGGTCGCCACGAGTAGTTGAGGAATCAATCAGCTCGCCGAGGCGTTCCACGGGGCGTGAAGAAAATCGGATTCCTGTCCTTCGGGCACTGGTCCGACGGGCCGCACTCGCGCACCAGGTCGGCGTCGGACGCGCTCCTGCAGGCCGTCGACCTCGCCGTGGCCGCGGAGGAGCTCGGCGTGGACGGCGCCTACTTCCGGGTGCACCACTTCGCCCGGCAGCTCGCCTCGCCGTTCCCGCTGCTGGCCGCGATCGGCGCCAGGACCGAGCGCATCGAGATCGGCACCGGCGTGATCGACATGCGCTACGAGAACCCGATGTACATGGCCGAGGACGCCGGGTCGGCGGACCTCCTCGCCGGCGGCAGGCTCCAGCTCGGCATCTCCCGGGGATCGCCGGAGCAGGTGATCGACGGGTGGCGCTACTTCGGCTACCGCCCCGCCGAGGGCGACACGGAGGCCGACATGGCCCGCAAGCACGCCGAGGTGCTGCTGACCGTGCTGGAGGGCGACGGCTTCGCCCAGCCCAACCCGCGCCCGATGTTCCCCAACCCGCCGGGCCTGCTGCGCGTCGAACCGCACTCGCCGGGCCTGCGCGAGCGGATCTGGTGGGGCGCGGGCTCCAACGGCACCGCGGTCTGGGCGGCGGAGCAGGGCATGAACCTGATGAGCTCGACCCTGAAGAACGACGAGGGCGGCGCGCCGTTCCACGTCCAGCAGGCCGAGCAGATCCGGGCGTTCCGCAAGGCCTGGTCGGAGGCCGGGTGGTCGCGCGAGCCGCGCGTCTCGGTCTCGCGCAGCATCTTCGCGATCACCACCGACCTCGACCGCGCCTACTTCGGCGACGACGGCGGCAGCACCGACAAGATCGGCTACCTCGACGCCGACACCCGGGCGGTCTTCGGTCGCACGTACGCCGCCGAACCCGACGCCCTCGTCGAGCAGCTGGTCGGGGACGAGGCCATCGCCGAGGCGGACACGCTGCTGCTGACCGTGCCCAACCAGCTCGGCGTCGACTACAACACCCACCTGCTCGACGACGTCCTCACCCACGTCGCCCCGGCGCTGGGCTGGCGCTGACCCCGGCGGTCAGCCCGCGCGGTAGCGGGCCAGGACGTCCTCGCGGAGCAGCGCGCCGAACCCGGCCGCCTGCAGGCGCAGGCCCAACTGCGGCTCGGTGACGCGCAGCGCGTTCGCGGCGGTCGGGAGGTGCCAGTCGTGGGCCGCCAGGGTGGTCAGCAGGTGGCCGCGGCGGATCTGGGCCTCCGAGAGGCGGAAGGTCTTCAGGTACGCCGTCCGACCGTCGCGAGCGGTGATCAGCTCGCCGATGTGGTTCTCCTCCTTGAGGCGGAAGGTCGGCAGGAAGCGGGACAGCGTGTAGTCGCCCATCCGGTACACGCGGTTCGTCGCGTAGCTCTCGCCCAGCAGCCCGGCGGCCATCGCCAGGTCGTGGAAGCGGGCCCACTCGGCCTGCTCCCGGGCCGCCGCCGCGCGCAGGTCGGCCAACGACGCCACGTCGTCCGGCAGCCGCACGTCGAACCGGGGCGCGGGCGTGGCCAGGGTCGCGTAGTAGTGGATCAGCTCGCCGTACATGTCCTGCACGAGGGTGGCGTGCAGCGCCCGGTAGTCGTCCGGGTGCGGGACGACGAACGCCGCCGCCAGCGCGTCGGCCACGTACACCAGCACGCCGCACTGGCCCGGGTGGATCTCGAAGTGCTTCAGCGCGTCCGCCAGGCCCTCGACCTCGGCGCCCGAGTAGGCCTCCTCCACGCGCGGCGAGAGGCCGCGGCGGATCGCGCGCTGCGACCACTCCTCCCACACCACCTCCGGGCCGCCGAAGTGCAGCGCCAGGTACCCCTCGACGGCCACGTGCAGGGGCAGGAACCGCAAGCGGTTGCGCTCGACCCGGCGTGCCATCCGGCGGTGGATGCGCAGCCGCATCCCGTGCGGCGGCGGCCCCGTGGCGGCGGCGCCCCGCTTCAGCTGCGTGCCGTACGTCGCGACCGGGGTGTCGTCGTCGGTCCACGTCGCCACGAAACCGTGCGGGATGTAGGACGCGTAGTGCGTGCGCGGGCCCACTTCGACGATCGCCGGGTCGTCCCCGTAGACGCGGTCGTGCAGCCGCAGGCCGGTGATCGGCTCGTCCCGCGTCAACGGCACGAGCCGGACGCCGCCCCACACCTGAGCCGCACGCGTGGTCAGCCCCGTCAGGTCGAGCTGCACGTCACCCCTCCTGCAGGAACTTGGCCACCCGGGCGTCGAAGTGCGCCCGCAGGTCGGCGAACCCGGTCCGGCCCTCGGTGAACCGGGCGAACTCGACCAGGGCGGGCACGTCCTCCGCGTCGCGCAGGCCGACGGTCGGCACCGACCGGGAGAGCCGCTTCACGTCGAAGTCGCCCGCGTCGTACACGGGGTTGAGGTGCACCGCGACCACCCGGCGCTCCGGGTCGAGCTTCGCCCGCCACAACCGCAACACCTCCGACGCGAGCCCGTACGGCGCGTTGTCCCAGCCGTCGGACACGATCAGCAGCCGGTCCGGCGCGTGCTCCAGCGCGTCGAGCACCCGCTCGCCCAGCGGCGTCATGCCGTGCGGGCGGGCCAGCAGGGCGTCGGCGCGCCCCGACGTCCACAACGGGACGTACTCCGCCGCCAACTCCGCCAGCAGGTAGTGGCACGCCAGCGCGACCGCCAACGGCCGGCGGCGCTTCTGCGTGGAGCCGGACGCGGAGAAGCTGTCGTCCAGCACGGCCGCGACCCGACCCCACCCGCCCGCGGCCGGCCCGGCGGCCCGGACCGCCGCCGCGCGCAGCGCCCCGGTCAGCTCGCCCCGCCGTTCGACCCGCACGGGCACCGGCAGGGACAGGACGTAGGAGGCCAGGCGGGTCAGCGGCATCGACGCGAGGTCGACCGCCACGGCGGCCTTGTCCCGCCGTGCGGACTCCTGCAACCGGAACCGTTCGAGCCTGGTCATCCGGGGCTCGATGCGCTTGAGGAACGTCGCCCGGTCGATCCCGTGCTTCGCGGCGAAGCCCTCGGCCACCGTGTACGGCAGCTCGTACACCGACGCCTGCTCGTAGTGCGCGCGCCGCCACGTCTCCAGCAGCGGGGTGCGGTACCGGGGGTGGTGGCCGGACGTGAACAGGAACGGGCCCAGTTCGCCGTCCGGCGCGACGTGCGCGTGCCGCAGCGCGCCCTTCAGGGCGGTGCGGTACTTGACCGCGTCGAACGTCGGGTCCGGGCGGGCCGCGACCCACTCGCGGATGATCGCGCGGGTGCGCCGGTTGTTCACCCGTGCCCGGCGCAACGCGCGGAACAGGTCGTACACGCGCTGGGGCGGCAGGGTGCGCAGCCGTCGGGCGATCAGCCCGCCCTCGACCCGCCGCTGGCCGGCGGTGGCGTCGCCGGTGGTCTCCAGCAGCTTGCGGACGATCAGCGCGGCGTTGTGGTCGTTGATGTCCAGCGCGAGGGCCGCCGCGTACAGGTCGCGGTAGTTGCCGATCACGTAGTCGTGCAGGAAGTCCAGCGACAGCCGCTGGTCGTCGGCGCCGCCGTGGAACTCGCGTTGGGACGTGGACGTCGTCGCCGCGTTGATGAACATCATCATGTCGTCGGCGGTGAGGGCGTCCATGCGTCTGCTCCGGGAGTGGTGTCGGGGCCGGCCGGGGAATGGGGGCACGAGCAGCGAATCATCGCTTCAGAGGCGGGTTCCGGAAGTCGCACCGAAGTCCCGCGGCCGGCCGGCGAACTGTAGCAACCGGGTGGCCGCCTCCGCCGGGAATATCACCGGCCGCCCCGGCGAACGGTTCGGCCCACCGGCCGTCACGCTGCGGCGTCGGCGCGCAGCCACAGCACGAGGGACCGAGGCGCGCAGCCGTCACGCGGCGGGGTCGAGGGCGGTGGTGCCCGTCGACGACCTCGGCGTGCCGGCCGGCATCCCGGATGCGATGGGCGACTCGCCGCCGAACCGGTTCCGGCCGGCGTGCAGCAGAACGGGGGTCTGCCGCGTTTGGGCATGGACCGGAAGTGTCGACCGGCGACGTGTCGTCGGGTCCAAGCTGGAGGGCTGATGATCTACAGACGGGCTCTGCTCGCCGCGGCGGTCGCCGCCGGTGTGGTGGCGCCGGCGGCGACCGTGAACGCGCCGGGTGCGGTCGCGGCGCCTGGCGCGTTCACGCCGGTGGGGCCGACCGTGACGCTGCTGACCGGTGACGAGGTCGCGCTCGGCGGCCCGGACGGGGCGAAGGTGCGTCCCGCCGAGGGCCGCGAGCACCTCACCTTCCACCTCCGCACGGACGTGCAAGGCGACATCCACGTGATCCCCGAGGACGCCGCGCTCGCGCTGGCGCGCGGGACGCTCGACCCGCGGTTGTTCGACGTCACCGAGCTGGCCCGCACCGGCTACGACGACGCCTCCCGCGACCGGCTGCCGCTGATCGTGGACTACCCGGGCGCCACCCCGCGCGCGGCGGGCGCCCAGGTCAGCCGCGAGCTGCCGGCCATGGGCGCCGCCGCCGTCTCGGTCGAGCGGTCGCCCGCCTACTGGGCCACCGCGCGCCAGGCCGAGCGGGTCTGGCTCGACGGGCCGGTCCGCGCGAGCGTCGAGCACTCGGCGCCGCAGATCGGCGCGCCGGACGCGTGGGCCGCCGGCCACACCGGGCAGGGCACGACGGTCGCCGTGCTCGACACCGGGATCGACGCCACCCACCCGGACCTGTCGGACGCGGTCGTGGGCGAGCGGAACTTCACCGACAGCGACACCGCCGACGACCGGCAGGGCCACGGCACGCACGTCGCCTCGACCATCACCGGCAACGGCGTGAGGCACCGTGGCGTGGCGCCGGACGCCAATCTGCTCAACGGGAAGGTCCTCGACGACTACGGCAGCGGCCTGGAGTCCTGGATCATCGCGGGCATGGAGTGGGCCGCGGGCAGCGGCGCCGACGTGGTGAACCTGAGCCTGGGCAGCAGCTCGCCGAGCGACGGCACCGACCCGATGTCCCGGGCGCTCGACCGGATCTCGGCCGAGACGGGCGTGCTGTTCGTGGTCGCCGCCGGCAACGACGGCCCCGCCGCCGGGACGATCGGCAGCCCCGGCGCGGCCGACGCCGCGCTGACCGTGGGCGCGGTCGACCGGGACGACCGGCTCGCCGACTTCTCCGGTCGCGGTCCCCGACTGCGGGACGGCGCGGTCAAACCCGAGATCACCGCCCCCGGTGTGGGCATCGTCGCGGCCAAGGCCAAGAACGGCCGCATCGGCGTCCCCGCCGGTGACGGCTACGTCGCCCTGTCCGGCACGTCGATGGCCACGCCGCACGTCGCGGGCGCCGCCGCCGTCCTCGCGGGCCGGCACCCCGACTGGCGAGCGGAGCAGCTCAAGGCCGGGCTCGTCGGCAGCGCCAGGCCGAACGACACGTCGACCGTCGCGGAGCAGGGCGCGGGCCGGGTCGACGTCGCCGCCGCCACCACGGCCGCGGTGTCCGCGACGCCGGCGAGCATCACCAACGGCATCGCCCAGTGGCCGCACGACGACGACCAGCCGGTCAGGACGACCCTGACCTACACCAACACCGGCGCCGAGCCGGTCAGGCTCGACCTCACGACCACCGGAGCGCCGTTCGCGGTCGAACCCGCTCGGCTGACCGTGCCGGCCGGCGGTCGGGCCGGCGCGACCGTCACCACCGACACCAGGGACGGCTCGGAGGAGAAGGTCCACAGTGGACTGGTCATCGCCACCGGCAACGGGCGGTCGGTGCGCACGCCGATCTCGGTGAACCGCGAACCGGAGAGCTACGACGTGACCGTGAAGTTCGTCGGGTTCGACGGCGCGCCGACCGACTTCCACACGGCGCGGCTCATCGACGTCGACCGCCCGCGGGAGTTCCCGCTGTACGACTCGTCCGGCACCGCCAGGATGCGGCTGCCGAAGGGCGAGTACTACTTCGACGCCACGATCGCGTTGCCGATCCCGGAGCTGCGCGACTTCCGCACCGCCGAGTTCGTCGAGCCGGCGCTGGACCTGACCCGGGACGTCGAGCTCGTCCTCGACGCGCGCGAGGCCGAGCCGGTCGGCTTCGACCTGGACAACCCGAAGGCGAAGCCCGGCAACGGCAAGGTGGTGTTCCAACGCGAGACCGCGTGGGGCGGCATCAAGGCGACGCAGTACCTGATGCGCGTCGGCGGCCGTGAGATGGGCGCGGTGAAGCCGGCCACCACCAGGAGCGACGCGTTCACGTTCACCGTGGAGCAGCGCCTGGCCGAGCGTGACGGCGAGTCGTTCACGGGCTCGTCGCTCTACCACGTCCGGCACGCGGAGAAGGGCACCGTGCCGGAGACGCTGCGGTGGCGCTACCGGGACCGGCAGTTCGCGAAGGTGCGTTCGGAGCACGCGGTCGCCACGTCCGGCCGGACCGGTCTGCGGGAGTCGTTCCTCCCCCTGCCGCTGCCCGGCGCGCTGACCGAGTACTACACGCCGGACGTGCCGTGGGACGGCGACTTCACCGAGATCGACGAGTCGGGTCAAGCGGTGTCGGGCACGTACCAGGTCGAGCCGAGGAGCTTCCCGCTCGACCGCACGACCGCGGAGCGCTGGAACGTCGGCGTGTTCGGGCCGTCGCTGCCACGAGGGCTGCACGGCCCGGCCGACTTCGCCGCCCGGATCGGCGACCGCTTCAGCTTCGCCGTGCCGACGGCCACCGACCAGGGCCGGGGCCGGATGAACTTCAGCTTCGACGTGGCCGGCACGACGACGCTCCTGCGTGACGGCCGGGTGATCGCCGAGCACCCGTACGACGGCATGGGCTGGTTCGACGCCGTGCCGGAGCGGGCGTCCTACACCCTGCGCACCACCACGACCCGGCCGTCGGACCGGTTGTCCACCGCGATCAGCGCGGAGTGGACGTTCACGTCCGAGCACAGCGGCGCGGAGGCGGTCGCGCTACCGCTGGTGGGGGTGAGGTTCGCACCGAACCTCGACCACCACAACGCGGCGCCGGCCGGGAAGCGGTTCACCATCCCGGTGTACGTCCAGCGCAACGGGAGCAGCGCGATCGGCACGGTCTCAGCACCGGTCGTAGAGGTGTCCTACGACGACGGCGCGACCTGGCGGCCGGCGGCGGTGTGGCGTGATCACGGTGGCTGGAAGGCGGCCGTCGACCACCCGGCGGGTGCGCGGTTCGTGTCGCTGCGGTCGAGCATCACCGATCCTGACGGCAACGGCCAGCGCCAGACGATCACCAGGGCGTACGCGCTGAAGTAGGAACCGCCACGCCACCGTGCCGGCCCCGCGCACTCGCGATACCGGGGCCGGCACGGCGGTCGCCCTGGAAGGGACCGAGTTCGAACGCGCGCCTCGCCGGGCCTGACGAGCGGTCACGTGACCGGTCAGCCGGGCGCGACCGCGCGGCGGACGCTGTCGCGCAGCAGGGCCCGGCGGCGGTCGTGGGTGGCGGCCGGTTCGTCGGCGGTGGCCGCGTAGACGTTGCTGACCGGCGACCAGGCCATCGACAGGGCGATGACCAGGGCCATCAGGTCGAACGGGTCGCCTGCCCGGACCAGCCCCGCCTCCTGCGCCTCGGCGATGGCCCGGAGCTTGCCGTCGTCGAGGCGGTCGGCGTCGTCGACGAGGTGGCCGGTGGGCCGGCGTTCCAGGCGGGCCCACGTGGCGAGCCGGATGAGGTCGGGCCGCCGCAGGTACTCGTCGTAGAGCCGCACGGCCCAGTCCGCCAGGTCGGCGGCGTCGATGGGCACGACGTTGACGATCCGCTCCAGCGAACCGGAGAAGATCGCGTCGAACAGCCCTTCCTTGCTGCCGAAGTAGGCGTAGAGCTGGGCCTTGTTGGTGCGTGCCGCGGCGATGATCCGCTCGATGCGGGCGCCGGCGATGCCGTGTTCGGCGAACTCGCGGGTGGCGACGTCGAGGATGCGCTGCCGCGTGGCCGCGCCGCGGGCGGTCAGCTGCTGGTCGGACATGGCCGAACTCTACAGACAGACCAGTTGGTTTGCTTTTCGCCCGATGCCTGCCTACCGTGAAACAGACCGAACAGTCTGTTTAAAGGAGCGTCATGAGGAGCACCACCGGCTGGCAGGCGCACGGCTCGACGGGCACGTTGCGCCGGGTCACGATCCCCCGGCGGGACCTCCGCCGCGACGACGTGGCGGTGCGCGTGGACTACTGCGGCGTCTGCCACACCGACCTGCACGCCGTCCGCGCGCACCGCGACGGGGACGTGCCGGCGCTCGTGCCGGGCCACGAGTTCACCGGCGTGGTGACCGAGACCGGTCCGGACGTGACCCGCTTCCGCGTCGGCGACCCCGTCGCCGTGGGCAACATCGTCGACTCCTGCGGAGCGTGCGCCATGTGCGCGGCGGGCCAGGAGAACTTCTGCCGCGAGTTCCCGACCCTGACCTACGGCGGCGTCGACCGCCACGACGGGTCCACCACGCTGGGCGGCTTCTCCCGCGAGTACGTCCTGCGCGACCGGTTCGCCTACCCGCTGCCCGCCGGACTGGACCCGGCCGCGGCGGCGCCACTGATGTGCGCCGGGATCACCGTGTGGGAACCGCTGCGGGCCCTCGGTGTCGGACCGGGCGCCCGCGTCGCGGTGAGCGGATTGGGCGGGCTGGGCCACCTCGCGGTCAAGTTCGCGGTGGCGCTCGGCGCCGAGGTCGCGGTCGTCAGCCGGTCGGCGGACCGCGCGGCCGAGGCGGCCCGGCTCGGCGCGCACGACCTCGTCGTCTCCACCGACCCCGACCGGATGGCCGCGGCCCGCGACCGGTTCGACGTCTTGATCGACACCATTCCCGTGCCCCACGACCTCGGCCCGTACCTGGGACTTCTCGCCCTGGACGGCACGCTCAGCCAGGTCGGCCACCTCGGGCCCGTCACCGTCCAGGCGCTCGACCTGCTCATCGGCCGCAAGAAGCTCGGCTCCGCCGGCAGCGGGGGCCGTCCGGCGACCGCGGCCATGCTCGACTTCTGCGCCGCCAACGACATCGCCGCCGACGTCGAACCGCTCCCGTCGGCCCGCGTCGCGGAGGCCCTCGACCGCCTGGGCCGCAACGACGTCCGCTACCGGTTCGTCCTCGACCTGTCCGACCTCTGAACTCGGGAGTGCCGGTTCTCCGTCCTCCGGTCGCCGGTTGCTAGCGTGACGCGGTGTCTGAGCGAGAGCACACCGGGCGGATCCTCGACGGCCGGTTCGAGCTGCTGGAGAGGCTGGGCAGCGGTGGGATGGGCACGGTCTGGCGCGCCCTCGACCTGGGGCTGCACCGCGAGGTGGCCATCAAGGAGGTCCGCCCGGCCGACGCCGACCAGGTCGACAGCGATCCCGCGACGGCCGCCCAGCTGCGGGAGCGCGTGCTGCGCGAGTCCCGCGCGCTCGCCCGTTTGCAGCACCCGAACGTCGTGTCGATCTACCAGATCATCGAGTCGGCCGACTCGCCGTACCCGTGGATCGTCATGGAGCTGGTCCGCGGCACGTCGCTCGACGCGCGCCTGAGCGACGGCGTGCTCAGCCCGAGCGACGCGGCGAGGATCGGGCGGGACGTGCTCGCGGCGCTGCGCTCGGCCCACTCCGCGGGCGTGATGCACCGCGACGTCAAGCCGGGCAACGTGCTGCTGCGGACGGACGGCAGCGCCGTGCTCACCGACTTCGGCATCGCCGCCCTCCAGGGCTCGACCCAGCTCACCGCGACCGGCGACGTGATCGGGTCGCCGGAGTACATCGCGCCGGAGCGGCTGCGCGGCGACGAGACGCACACCGCGTCGGACTTCTGGTCGCTCGCGATGCTGCTGTACGTGGCCGTCGAGGGCTACCACCCGATGCGCCGCGCGTCCACGATGGCGACCCTCGCCGCCGTGATGACCGAGCCGGTGCCGCCGCCGCGCCGGGCGGGCGCCCTCGCACCCGCGCTCAACGCGGCCCTGCGCAACGACCCGGCCGAACGGCCGACCGGCGAGGTGCTGGACCAGATGTTCGCCGCGGCCGAGCGCGACTCGCCTCCGCCGCTGGGCCCCCCGACGCCGGTGGGGTTCGCCGTCCCGGGGCCGCCGAGCGGTCCCCAGGCCCAGTACCCCCACTGGCCGACGCCGACGCCGACGCCGATGCCCGTCAGCGGGCCCCAGCCCCACGGCTACCCGCAGTCCTACCCCACCCCGCTGCCCAAGGCCCGCAAGCGGACGGGCGCCGTGGTGCTCTCCCTGGTCGGGGTGGCGCTGGTCGTCGCGACCGTGGTGCTGGTGAACCACCTCCGGGACGCGGACAACTCGGCGAAATCCCCCACGGGCACGACGACGACCGCGGCCACACAGCGGGATGTCGGCCTGCCCGGCGACCAGCCGACCACCGCGGGCACCGCGGCGAAGGTCGACCTGCTCACGCCGGCCGGCGCGCGGGAAGCGGTCGCCGCCCTCGGCGGGGTGATGGGCGGCACGATGGTGTCCGAGCTGACGCTGTGGCCGGACCACGCCACGGCCGTCGCACCGACCGCGGCGGTCGCGAACGGCTTCGACGACTTCGAGTACCGGGGCGGCAAGGCGACCAGGAAGGGCGCGGACGGGGTGGACGCCGACCGGCCGGTGATCGACCTGAACCAGGTGAACTGGGACGCCGTGCCCGCGCTGTTCGAGCAGGCGAACAAGGAGCTCGGCGTCCCGCAGCCGACCCTGCGGTACCTGATCGTCGACAGCGACATCATCGACGAGACGCCGTCGATCAAGGTGTACCTGATCGACGAGTACGGCGGCGCGTTCCTCCAGGCGAACCTGAAGGGCGAGGTGCAGAAGACCTACCCGCGCGGCAAGTGATCCCCCGTCGCGGGTCGGCTCCGGACGGAGCTGCCCCGCGAGTGGACGCCGGTGGGCTCGCCGCGCGGGCGAGCCCGCCGGTCGGTTCAGCGGTCGGTTCCCCTCACGGGTGCGGACAGGCCTTGCAGGTCGAGCAGGAGGTCCCGGACGTCGGTGGCGGCGATCCGGCCGTTCCGCTCGACCGAGTCCGGCGCGGCGGGGTCGGAGCACAGCAGCACCGGGCCGTCCTCGGCGCGGTCGGGGAGCCTGCCGTGCGTGCCCCGCACGCACGACGGGTCGAGCGGCACCACGTTCATCGCGTAGCGCAGGCCGAGCTTCTTGCGCGCGAGGTTGAGCCCGGCCTTGGCCTTGACGAGCGGGTCGTGCGGGTCGAAGAACAGCTCGGCCGGGTCGTAGCCCGGTTTGCGGTGGATCTCCACGCCACGCGCGAAGTCCGGCGCGCGGTCGTCGTCGGTCCAGTAGTAGTAGGTGAACCAGGCGTCCGGCTCGGCCACCGCGACCAGCTCGCCCGACCGCTCGTGGTCGAGGTGGACGCCGGCCTGCGCCGCGCGGTCGAGCACGGTGTCCACGCCGGGCAGCTCCGCCAGCACGGCTCGGGCGCGGGGCACGTCGGCCGGGTCGGCGACGTAGACGTGGGCGATCTGGTGGTCGGCCACCGCGAACGCCCGTGACGCCCACGGGTCCAGCAGCTCCATGCCGGCCTGGGTGTAGACCTCCAGCAGCCCGGCCCGGCGCAACGCCCGGTTGACGTCGACGGGCCGGCGCGCGGCCGTGAGGCCGTACTCCGACAGCGCCACGACGGTCGCGCCGGCTGCCTCGGCGTCGGCGAGCAGCGGTGCGAGCGCGGCGTCCACCTCGGCCGCCGCACGCGCGGCCTCGGGGCCCTCGGGTCCGAACCGCTGGAGGTCGTAGTCCAGGTGGGGCACGTAGACGAGCAGCAGGTCCGGGCGCTGCGACGCCAGCACGCGGCGGGCCGCGCCGACGATCCACTCGCTGGACTTCAAGGTCGCGGTCGGTCCCCAGTACTGGAACAGCGGGAACTCGCCCAGCTCGCCGACCAGCTCGTCGTGCAGCGCCGGCGGGCGGACGTAGGCGTCGGGCGACTTGCGGCCGTCGGCGTGGTAGATCGGCCGCGGGGTGATGGTGACGTCGGTCGACGCGCCCATGGCGTACCACCAGCAGACGTTCGCGGCGGTGTAGCCGGGATGGGCGCGGCGGGCGGTCTCCCAGAGCTTCTCGCCCTGGACGAGCCGGTTGTGCTGGCGCCACAGGTGGACCTCGCCGAGGTCGCGGAAGTACCAGCCGTTGCCGACGATGCCGTGCTGGGCCGGGGTGAGCCCGGTCAGCAGCGTCGACTGGGCGCTGCACGTCACAGCGGGCAGCACGGTGCCCAGCTCGGCCTGCCAGCCACGCCGGCCGAGCCGGGCGAGGTTGGGCATGTGCGGCAGCAACGCCGGCGTCAGGCCGACGACGTCGATGACCACCAGCGGTTTCATGGGGCGCCTCCGTCTCCGAGGTGGTCCGCCGCCCAGCGCAGTTCGGCGGCGATACCGGCGGCCAGGTCGTCGCCCGCGCCGGGCAGGACGGTCCACGTGTAGGTCTCGACCTCGACGTGCGGCATGGTGTCCGCGGTCGACCGGACCGCCTCCACCGCCGTCAGCAGCACGTCCGTGGTGGAGGTGAGCGGTGCGGTCGGTTGGTCGTGCAGGGGCACGTGGAAGTGCACCCGCCACGGGTGCGCGGCGGGCAGGTCGGTCAGCGCCTCGGGCAGGTCGTCGGCCGCGAGCACGCCGGTGGGCGCGTTCTCCCGGACCTGGTGCAGGTAGCGCGGCTCGACGAACGCCGCGATGGCCCGCCTGCCCTCCTCCGTGCCGGGCTCGGCGACCTCCAGCGCCGCCGACGCCTGCACCTTGACCACCGACAGGCCCGTCCCGCGGATGGCCTTGACCGCTTCGGCCGGGTCGGCGAAGGACACGGCCAGGTGGCAGGTGTCCAGGCAGATCCCGACGTGGTCGTGGTCGACGCGGTCGGCCAGCCACGCGACGGCGTCGGCGACGGTGTCGAGCACGCAGCCCGGCTCCGGTTCGACGGCCAGCCTGATCGGCCTGCCGTGCCGGGCCGCCTCGGCGCGCAGGCCACGCGCGACGGTGTCGAGCGCGGCCTGGGCGCGCACGTCGTCGTCGCCGGTCCACGGCTCGCGCCAGGCCAGCGGCAACGTGGAGATGCTGCCGTAGGAGGCGGAATCGGGCAGCAGGTCCGCGAGCACGGTCGCGCACGCGAGGGTGTACGAGGCGCGTCGCGGGTCGGTCCACGTCGGGTGGTAGACGGAGTGCTTGACGACCTCGTGGTGGAACCCGCCGTACGGGAACGCGTTGAGGGTGCTCACCTCCAGTCCCCTGGCCCGCAGGTCCGCCGCCAGGCGCCGGCGGGCCGCGCCGTCCTCCGCGAGGCCGCGCGCGACCGGTTCGGCCAGCCACAGCCCCAGCGCGAGGGCGTCGGCGCCGAGCGCTTCGCGCACCGGGACGGCGTAGCGGTCCAACTGGGCGACGACGCCGGCCAGGTCCTCGGCCGGGTGGACGTTGGTGCAGTACGCCGGGATCACGAGCCACCCCGCAGGATCGAGTTGCCCGCGAACGTCGGCGACGCGGCCGGCTCGTCCGGCTCGTCGAGCGCCAGCCGCCCGCTCTGGCCGTAGAACTCGACCGGGTTGCGCCACAGCACCTTGTCCACGTCGGACTCGTCGAACCCGGCCGCCAGCATCGCCAACCCGGTCTTGTGCGTCTTGAGCGGGTCGGACCGGCCCCAGTCGGCGGCGGAGTTCACCAGCACCCGGTCCGTGCCGTGCTCGACCAGCAGCGCCACCATCCTGGTCTCGTCCATCTTCGTGTCCGGGTAGATCGAGAAGCCCATCCAGCACCCGGAGTCGGCCACCGCGCGCACGGTCATCTCGTTCAGGTGGTCCACGAGCACCCGTTCCGGGGGCAGGCCCGATTCCCGGACGAGGTCGAGGGTGCGCGCCGTGCCGGCGGCCTTGTCCCGGTGGGGTGTGTGCACCAGCGCGGGCAGGTCGTGCTGCCGGGCCAGTTCCAGCTGCCGGGCGAACGCCTCGTCCTCCTCCGGGGTCATCGAGTCGTAGCCGATCTCGCCGACCGCGACCACGCCGTCCTTGGCGAGGTAGCGCGGCAGCACGTCGAGCACGGGGGTGCAGCGGGGATCGTTGGCTTCCTTGGGGTTCAGCGCGATGGCGCAGTGGTGCCGGATGCCGAACTGCGCCGCCCGGAACCTCTCCCAGCCGATCAGGGCGTCGAAGTAGTCGGTGAACGAGCCGACGTTCGTGCGCGGCTGACCCAGCCAGAACGCGGGCTCGACCACCGCCCGCACGCCGGCGGCGTGCATCGCCTCGTAGTCGTCCGTCGTCCGTGAGGTCATGTGGATGTGCGGGTCGAAGATGCGCATCAGGTCTGGCTCCTCAGCAGTTCGAGCGCGTCGCCGGGCACGGTGCGGCCCGCGGCCCGGCGTTCGTCGGCGAACGCGGCGACCATCCGCCGCAGCTCGGCGTCCGCGCGCCGGTCCAACCCGGCCACGGCGGCGAGGGGTATGTCCAGGAACAGGCACTTGAGCACGCCGTGCCGCCACGAGTGCGCGTCGAGGTGATCGGCGGCGAACGGACCGAGCGCCGCGGCGACGAGCCTGGTGTCGTTGGTGCGCAACGCGTCCTTGACGAGCTCGACACCGGCCGCGGGCGCCTCGTCCCCGACGGCGGCGAGCCCGCGCAGCACGCCACGGCGTTCCGCGTCGTCACCGAAGCGGTAGAGCGAGAGCAGCTCGGCCGCCAGCTCCTGCGGGCCGGTCGCCGACGCGAGCGCGGTCAGCAGTCGGGTGCGGGCCGCGTCGTCGACGGTCCCGTGCACGACGCCGAGCGGGTCGGCCTCGCCGCGCAACGCCTGCCTGCCGACGGCCCGGCCGACCGCGGGGAAGATCGACCGGATCGCCGTGGGATCGGCCCGCACCGCGCGCTCGGCCTCGGCCAGCCACGGGTGCTCCGGACCGGCCGACGCCTCGCTCGACGCACTCCCGGCCACCGCCCCAGGTCCAGGCGACGCCTCGTGTAGCCCGCTCCCGGCCATCGACCTCCCGGCCGACGCCTCGCTCGACGCGCTCCCGGCCACCGCCCCCAGCCCGGACGACGCCTCGCGCAGCGCGCTCATCGCGCGGCGCGCCACGTCCGGCGCGGCGTGGCTGTGGCGGGGCAGCTCGACACCGGCCAGCCCGGTGTAACCGATCTCGTCCAGCGCGGCGAGGGTGGCGGCCAGGTCCAGGTCGCCCTCCCCGAACTCCAGGTGCTCGTGCACGCCCGGCAGCATGTCGTCCAGCTGCACGTTGAGCAGCAGGTCGCCCGCGCGCCGGACGCACGCGGGCGCGTCCTCGGGTTCGACCGCGACGCAGTGCCCCACGTCGAGGGTGATCCCGAGCAGGGCGGGCGAACCGAGGTCGGCGCGCAGCCGCAGCGCCTGGTCGAGCCGTTCGACCAGCATCCCGGGTTCGGGTTCCAGCGCGAGCGGCACGCCGTGCCGGGCCGCGCCGTCGAGCACCGCCGAGACGCCCGACCTCATCCGCCGCCACGCCTCCTCGTCGTCCACGTCCGGTGGCACGATGCCGGACCAGAACGACACGCAGTCGGCACCGAGGTCGGCCGCGATCTCCACCGCGCGCGACAGGAAGTCCACCCGGACCTCCTGCTCGTCGCTCACCAGCGTCGGGTGGTGCTTGCGCCGCCGATCGAGCAGGAACCGCGCGCCGGTCTCCACCACGACACCGAGACCGAGCCGGTCCAGCCGCGCCGCCACCTTCTTGACCTGCTGCGCGAGGTCGGGTGCGAACGGGTCGAGGTGGTGGTGGTCGAGCGTGAGCGCCACCCCGGTGTAGCCGAGGTCGGCGATCACCGCGAGCGCGTCGTCCAGCCGGTGGTTGGCGAACCCGTTGGTGCCGTAGCCCAGGTGGTAGGTCATGTCGGCCCCACCTTCCGACCCAGCTTGCGGGCCAGCGGCAGCACCAGGGCGAGACCGGCGGCGACGGCCGGCGACCCGCTGCGCGCCACGAGGGCGCACTGCAGCGGCACCATGCCGTGGATGCCGTTCTTCGTGGCCGACCGGACGGTGCTCGCACCGGGGTCGCGCACCGCCGCCAACTGCGCACGGCCCACCGTGACCGCGTACGTGGCCGCGCCGGCGAGGGCGCCGAGCCGGTGCCGCCACGTCCGCCCCGGCCGGGCGATCGCCGCGACCGCCGTCGCCACCGTGCCGCCGAGCACCGCCTTCGCCGCACCGGCGGACGCGCCCCGCACCTCGCCGCGCGACAGCGCCGTCACGCCGAGCGTGTGCCCGGCCAGGACGGCGGCCGCCGGCAGGGCGCTCGCCGCCCGTTCCCGGCCCGCGCCGAGCGCCACGTCCAGACCTCGGCACGCGGCCATCGCCAGCGGTCCCGCCGCGGTGTCCTTCAGCACCGTGTCGTAGGACCACACCGCCACCGCCAACGGCACCGCGACCGCCACCGAGTCACGCCCACCGGCCAGCGCGGCGAGGCCGAGCCCGGTCGCGCTGAGGGCCACCGCGAAGGTCAATGCGGCACGAGGGCTGACGCGGCCGGACGGGATGGGCCGCTCCGGGCGTTCCACGGCGTCGAGCTCGCGGTCGGCCCAGTCGTTGAGCGCCATCCCGGACCAGTACAGCGCCACCGACGACAGCGGCAGCAGCAAGCGCCTGCCCCGCAACGGCACACCGGCCGCCGCCGCGCCCGCCAGGGTGTCACCGAGCACGGTCAGCGCGGCCGGCGCGCGGACCAGCTCCGCGTACGCCCTCACGCCAGCTCACCCGCCCACCGGTACAGCTCACGGGTCTGCTCGGCGAACCGGTGCTCGTCGCTGCCCAGCGGGTCCTTGAAGAAGAACCCGAGCGCGCCCAGCGCACCCACCTCGCCGGCCGCGTGCGCCGCCGCCACCAGCCGGGTCAGGTCCAGCACGAGCGGCGCGGCCAGCGAGGAGTCGAGCCCCGTCCAGGTCAGCTGCAGCGACATCCGCACGCCGAGGAACCCCTCGAACGACACGTGGTCCCACGCCGTCTTCTGCTCGCCCAGGTCGGGCACGTTGTCGATGTGCAGCGGCGCGGTGACGTCCTCACCCAGCAACGCCGCCAGCCCGCGTCCCTTCGACTCCAGCTTGCTGTCGGCGTGCGCCGGGTCCTCCAGCGTCGCGCCGTCGCCGCCGCCGAGCAGGTTCGTGCCCGCCCACGACCGCACCCGCAACGCCCGCGCGGTGAACATCGGCGCGAGCACCGTGCGCAGCAACGTCTCCCCCGTCTTGCCGTCGCGCCCCGCGTACGGCAGCCGTTCGCGGTGGGCCAGCTCGTCCAGCGCGGGCAGCGCGATCCCGGTGGACGGGGTGAAGTCCACGAACGGGCAACCCGCGCGCAACGCCGCGTACGCCGCCACCGAACTGGGCGGCAGCACCGCGCGCGCCGGGTCGGCCAGCGCTTCCTCCAACAACGCCAGGTCGCCGTGCTCGGGCGCGGCGGGCACGGGCGGTTCGGTCGAGGACACGTTCACCACCACGACCCGCGCGAGACCGCGCCGCTCGCGGAAGTCGGTGATGTCGGCGGCCAGCCGGCGGGCCGCCTCCGCCTGGCTGCCCCGGTGCGTCACCGGGTGGTAGCCGGGCCGGACCTCGGCGTCGGCCGCGTGCAGGCCGTCCGCGATCGCGCCGAGCAGGCGGTGCGGCAGCACGCCGCTGTCCACCAGCTGCTCGGCGCGCTTGACCAGGGGTGTGTCGACGACGTCGTGCCCGCCGACGACCAGGTCGTGCCAGCCCGGCATGGGGACACCGGCCAGCTCTGGTCGTCCGGTCACGCAGCCGGTCGGCGGCGCCAGGCCGGCGCGCAGCGCCAGCAGCCCGCTCATCGCCGTCGTCGCGACCGATCCGCGTGCCCCGATCAGCCACAGCCCGGTGGGTTCGTCCGTCATTGGCCACCCTCCTTCGCCCGCTCACTCAACATCCGGTCACCGAACGGTGCCGGGACGCGGACGTCCCGGCACCGGTCGGGTGGGTGCGGTCCGGCAACCGCCCCACGCGCTGGTGGCCGGAGCACGGTGGCTCCGGCCATTGCCCATCAGCTACCGCCCGCCTGCCCCCGCAGCGCCGCGATCACCACGTCGGCGTCGGCGACGAGCAGGTCGCGCACGGCGCGATCGGTCACCTTGCGGGACACCGCGTCGCGGAAGCCCTCCAGCTTCTCGATCGCCTTGGCGGGCTTGCCGTCGAACAGCAGCCGCCGCGCCTCGTCCAGGTCGCGGTCCAGCCCGCGCGCGACGGACGACGTGATGCGCCGCTCCGCCGCGAACCGGTCGACCATGGCCTGCAGGTCGGGCAACGAGGTCGTGACGGTGAACGTCACCACCACGTCCCGCTCGTTGCCCGCCTTGTCGGTCGCGGTCAGCGCCAAGGTGTGCGCGCCGAGCGCGAGCGCGTGCATGGAGACGGTCGTGCCGGACGTCACCGGGCGGCCGTCGAGCGTGGCGGTGACCGTGCCGACCCCGGACGTGGCGTCCTCGCCCTGCCAGGTGACCACCTTGTCCTCGGCGTGGCCGTAGCTCACGCCGTCGTGCAGCCCGGTGAGCCTCACGGTCGGCGCGCTCGCGTCGACCTTGACCGCCACCGAACCGGGTTCGGACCGGTTGCCCCGCACGTCGGTCGCCCGGTACTGCACCGCGTGGGCGCCGTCACCGGTCACCGGGAACGGCGCGGTGTAGGGCTTCCAGTCGCCGCCGTCGATCCGGTACTCGACGCCGGCCACGCCGGAACCGGCGTCCACCGCGGTGACCGCCACGGTCGGCGCGCTGGTCCACCAGCCGTCCCCGCCGTTCGGCGCGGCCGGGTCGACGGTCGCCGTGACCTCCGGCGCGGTGGTGTCCACACCGGACACCCGGAACCAGTCGAAGTCGACCGTCACCGGGCCCATGGTCTGCGACGGGCCGATCGCCATCAGGCCGAACTTCGCGTTCGGCACGTCGTTGGTCACCGGGGCGCCCATGGACGTCCAGGTGGTGCCGCCGTCGCTGATCTCGCCGCTGTAGGTGTTGCCCACCTTCTTCAGCCGCAGGTGCCACCACCCGCTCTCCGGCGTGCCGATGGCGAGGCCGCGGTTGCCGCCGTCGCCGAACGAGCCGTTGTTCTCGGAGACGAGCTCCGCGCCCAGCGTCACGGCCTGGCCCGGCGCGTTGCGCGCGACGACGTCGAACTTCACGTAGTCGTCGTCGTTGGCGTACACCATGAAGCCGGCGAGCTGCCACTGCTCGACCACGGGCGCGGCCAACCTCGTCTCCACCGTCCAGTCGCCCGTGGGCGCGTTCTGGAGGACGAAGTTGCGCGGGTCGTCGTTGTTGCCGCCGTTGATGTCGCCGGGCAGCGTGTCGATGCTCAGCACACCGTCACCCATGCGCATGGACTCCAGGTCCGGTCGCAGGACGGCGTTCCAGCGGCACCCGTCGAGCCGGTCGCCGTCGAACTCGTCGCTCGGCGCGACGGCCGGGTCCGGCGTGGCGCAGGTGATGGGCGGCATCGGCGGGTCGCGCACCACCACCGGCGTGGACACCTTCTTGGTCCGCCCGGCCGCGTCGGTGACCGTCACGGACGCGTGGTACGTGCCGTCGTCGGCGTAGGTGTGCCGCACCACGGCGCCCGACGCCGACGTGCCGTCGCCGAGGTCCCACGCGTAGGTGAACGGCGCGTCGTTCTCCGCGTCGGTCGCCGTCGCGGTGAGCTCGGTGGTGAACGGCGCGGCGCCGGTCGCCGGGTCCGCCGTGACGACCACGTGCGGCGCGGCGTTGACCGACACGCCCTTGCCGATGAACGTGAACGAGTCGAGCGTGAACTGGTTGGCCGGGCCGCGGAACACCGCGACCAGCTTCATCGTGCCGCCCGGGTCGGTGACCGCCACGTCGGGTGCCGTCGCGTACCGGCCGGTGCCGCCGGTCTCGGGCACCGCGATGGTGGCGAGGAGGTCGCCGGTGGGCGAACCCCGGCGCAGTTCGATCGACCCGCCGGTGCTCGCGGACGCCACGCGTGCGGTGACGCGGTCGATGCGGTGCAGGTTCACCGGGTCGAACGCGATCCAGTCGCCGTCACCGAGGTCCCCGACCCGCTTGCCCGACTCGGCGGCCGGGTCGGCGGAGACCAGGACGCCCGAGGACTCCTGGTGGAACTCGGCCTGCTTGTGCTTGGGCTGGATCACCGCGAGGTCGCGGCCGACCAGCGGCGGCAGCGCGCCCGCGCCGCGGTCGGTGTAGGACGCGTCCACGGAGTAGAAGATGTCCGCGTCGGCGTGGCCGTCGTCCACCAGCGTGGTGAACTCGCCCTCGCACGCGTTGATCTGGTCGATCGGGTGCGCGTGCGCCTCGTGGCCGAGGGCGGGCTGGAGGACCGCCTTGGCGCAGTCCGGTTGGCCGTCCTCCGGGTCGGTGATGTCGAGGTCGAACGCGACCTTGTCGCCGAAGTCGAAGAACCCGCCGTCGACCGGGGACGTCATGGTCACCGACGGTGCGGTGTTGCCGACCGTCACCTGGACGTTGGTCACGCCGCTCTTGCCCGACGGGTCGGTCACGGTCAGCTGCGCGTTGAAGACGCCGTCGGCGGTGTAGGTGTGGGTGGGCTCGGCCTCGGTGGACGTGCCGCCGTCGCCGAAGGTCCACGCGTAGGTCAGCGCGGCGCCCTCGGGGTCGGAGGACTGCGTGGCGGAGAACTTCACCGGCAGCGGGGCCCGGCCCGAGGACGGCGTCGCCGTCGCCTTCGCGGTCGGCCGCCGGTTGCCCTGCGTGTAGTCGATCCGGTAGACGCCGGAGTCCGGGTTGTCGCGGCCGTAGCCACCGCCCCACTCCACGACGTACATCGCGCCGTCCGGACCGAACTTCATGTCCATCGGCGCCAGCGGCGCGGCGCTCTTGAACCACTCGTTGATCTTGAGCAGGCCGCCCTGGTCGTCCTGCGAGAACGTCCAGAACTTGTTGCGCGCCCAGTCGTAGAAGAACGGCTTGCCGTCGTAGTACTCGGGGAACTTGACGTCCGAGGCCAGGTTGGGGTCGAACTCGTAGCGCGGCCCGGCCATCGGGGCCTCGCCGCCGGTGCCCATCTCGGGGAACTCGTCGCCCTCGGCGCCGTTGCCGTACCAGACGTCGGCGGCCTTGGCCGCGGGCAGCGCGGTCAGGCCGGTGTTGTTCGGCGAGTCGTTCACCGGGTTGGCGCAGTCGAACTTCGCCTTGGACGTGTTGGTGGCGAAGTCGAAGTCGTTGAACGGGGTGTTGTCGCCGACGCAGTACGGCCAGCCGTAGTTGCCGGGTTCCTTGATGACGTTCCACTCGACCAGCCCGCCGGGGCCGCGCGACGGGTTGTCGCCGCCCGCGTCCGGGCCGTAGTCGGCCATGAACACCGTGCCGTCGGAGGCGACGTTGAAGCGGAACGGGTTGCGGAAGCCCATGGCGTAGATCTCGGGCCTGGTCTTGGCCGTGCCCGGCGCGAACATGTTGCCCGGCGGGACGGTGTAGGTGCCGTCGGGCTCCGGGTGCACGCGCAGGATCTTGCCGCGCAGGTCGTTCGTGTTCGCCGAGGTCTTCTGCGCGTCGAACAGGTCGCGGCCGGGCCGCTCGTCCACCGGGGCGTACCCGCTGGACTGGAAGGGGTTGGTGTCGTCGCCGACGCCGATGTACAGGTTCCCGTTCGGCCCGAACTCCAGGTACCCGCCGGTGTGGCCGGGCTCCTCGCGGCGCGACGCCGGGATCTCCAGCAGGACCTTCTCGCTGTCCGGCCGGATCACGTTGCGCTCGGCGGTGAACCGCGAGACCCGGTTGACCTCGGCCGTGCCCGCCGGCGAGTAGTACACGTACAGGTGGTTGCTGGTGGCGAAGTCCGGCGCCAGGGCCAACGACACCAGGCCGTCCTCGCCGCCGCTGTAGACCGGCAGCGTCAACGCCGTGGAGGTGGCGTCGGAGGCGGGGTCGTGCACGCGGATCTGGCCGAGCAGCTCGGTGTAGAACACGCGGCCGTCCGGCGCGATGTCCAGCGTGGTCGGCGCGTGGGTGGCGTCGTCCAGCGTCACCTTCTCGAAGTTGGCGTCCACCGTGGCGCCGCAGTCCGCGGGCACGACGCCGGCGGCGGTGCGGATGCCGCCCAGCACGTGCGCGACGAAGGTCGGCTCGGTGTAGTCGGCGGCGTTGTGGCCCATGCCGGTCGCCCAGACCCGGCCGCCCTCGGCGTCACGGCACCAGCTGATCGGGTGGTCGTGGCCCATGGCCTCGGAGCCCGGGTTGTACGTCTTCTCGTCCACCTCGACCAGCGGGTGCACCTTGCCGCGCATGCTGGGCTTGAAGTTGTACCACTCCTCGGCCTTCTGCCAGCGGTCCGGCAGGTGCCTGGTCGACTCGTGCACCTCGTCGACCTGGTAGGAGGTGGCGGTGAGGCCGTTGGCGGAGTGCGCGGTCATGTGCGCGCCGCCGTTGACGAAGTCGTCCCACCACGGGAACGACGACTCGATGTTCATGTCCGTCGCGTTGTGGATGGCGACGATGCCGCCACCGTTGTTGACGAACGTCCTCACGGCCGCGCGCTGGGCGTCGGTGTCCCAGACCATGCCGCCGTTCTGGAGCATGATGACGACGTCGAAGCCGGCCAGGTTCGCGTCGGTGAACTGGGTGGCGTCCTCGCTGTGCACCACCTCGAAGTGGTGGTCCGCGGCGAGCTTCTCGACCATCGCCACACCGGCCGGGATCGAGTCGTGGCGGTAGGCGCCCGCGGCGGTCTTGGTGAACAGCAGGGCTCGGAACTCGGCCGGCGCGTCGTGGCCGGGGTGCGCCGCGGCGGTCGCCGGCAGCAAACCGGCCACGACGAGGAAGGTCAGCAGGAGAGCGAAGACGGTGCGCAAGCGGGACACAGGGGTTCTCACGATCCTCCACACGCTTTCTGTTCCGCCCGGCGTGCCGGCGCCGGTGAGTGGTGGTGACGCCGGTCAGCTGGTGCCGATCACCTCCCTGAGGAACGCCAGCCCGTCAATGGCGAGCGCGTCCTGGCTCGCGGCGAGCGGGCGCCAGATGGACGCGGCGGTCGCGATGCTCGCGTTCTCGCCGGTGAACGACTCGATGCACAGCGGCCCGGAGTAGCCGGCCTCGGCGAGCGCGGCGACGACGTCGGGCCAGTCGAGGTGGTCCTCGCCCGGCGTGCCGCGGTCGTTGCCGCACACCTGGACGTGCGCGATCCGACCGGCGGCCGACCGGATCGCGGCGCCGACGTGCTTCTCCTCGATGTTCTGGTGGTAGACGTCGACCGCCACGCCGCACCCGTCGACCGGCAGCCCGTCCAGCGCTTCCAAGGTCTGCCCGATCGTGTTGAGCAGGCTGGTCTCGTAGCGGTTGAGCGGTTCGACGGCGACCCGCACGCCCGCCGACCGGGCGTGCTCCACCACCGGCGCGAGGTTGTCGCGCAGCTCGGCGATCCGGTCGCGCCGCTCCCCCGCCGACATCCGCCACGTGCGGCCGACCGACGCGTAGGCCGGGCCCGCGATGACGGGCGAGCCGACCTGCGCCGCGACGTCCACGACCCGCCGCAGGTAGTCCTGGGTGGCCGTGACGGTGGCGGGCTCGGCCGCCACCAGTTCCCGGCCCGGCGGCATCACCAGGCACACGGTCGCGGCGAGGCCGTGGTCGGCCAGCACCCGCGCGGCGCGCGCCGGGTCCCAGTCGCCGAGCTCCTCCACCGGCAGTTCGAGCACGTCGAACCCCCAGCCGGCCACCCGCGCGGCCAGCTCGGCGAGTGCCGCGTCGCGCAGCGGCGACGTCCAGACCCACGTGCTCACACCGATCGCGTGCACTGCTCCTCCGTCCGGGCCGGGTCGGGTGGTCACTTCCAGGGCGCGGGGTAGCCGGGCATCGACTCGCACCCGCACATCGCGTAGTGCAGCGGCGGCATGTCCTGCTTGAGGAAGCTCTGGAGCGTGTCCTGGGTGACCTTCGGCTGCGGCAGCACCCACTCCTTGGGCACCTGCTGACCGTTGAGGATCTTCAGCGCGGCGATGACCGGGGTGCGCCACTGGTAGGTCGGGTAGGTCGGCGCGACGGCGGTCATCTTCTCGTCGGCCCACATCCGCAGGAAGTCCTGCTGGTCCTCGCCGACGAACGCCGGGATCTGCACGCCCGCGTCCTGGAACGCCTCGACCGCGGCCACGGCGGTGGCGCCCGCGTCCATCCACACGCCGTCGATCTGGCCCTCGCGCTGGATGTAGTCGTTGACGATGGTCTTGGTCTTGGCCGCGTCACCGTCGGTGAACTCGACGCCGACGATCTTCAGGTCGCTGCCGGAGAAGATCTCGTTCGCCGCGGCCCACCGCTGCTCCAGCACGTCGACGCCGGGCAGGATGCGCAGGGCCAGCACCTTGCCGCCCGCCTTCACCTTCTCCTTCAGGAACTCCGCGCCGTCCGCCCCGAAGGCGAACCCGCCGATCGGGTGGATGAACGTCACCGGGCAGGCGGTGTTGACGCCGCGGTCGAACACGATCACCGGGACGTTCGTCTTGCACGCCGCCTCGATGGCCGGCGTCAACGTGGCGGTCGTGTTCGGCGACACGATGAGCGCGCTGCACCCCTGCGAGGCGAACGACTGGATGTCGCTGATCTGCTTGTCGTCCTTGGCCTCCGCGTCGAGCACGGTGAACTTGGTGATCTCCGGGTGCAGCTTCACCTCCTCCTTCATGGTCTTGAACCCGACCTGCCGCCACGGGTTG
Source organism: Actinosynnema sp. NPDC002837 (assembly GCF_040295345.1). Taxonomy (NCBI): domain Bacteria; kingdom Bacillati; phylum Actinomycetota; class Actinomycetes; order Pseudonocardiales; family Pseudonocardiaceae; genus Actinosynnema; species Actinosynnema sp. NPDC002837. The sequence goes on along the minus strand of NZ_JBEOVG010000021.1, from coordinate 59,361 downwards.
TCGACCGAGGCGTTGGAGAAGCACAGGTGGTAGTCGCCACCCGGCTTGGCGAGCTTCGCCGTGTCGACCATCGCGGGCGAGATCATCTGCTCCCAGGGCTTCTCGGCCGGCCCTTCGGGGGTGGTCGACCGGAACTTGAGCTGGCTCTCGTACCGCGCCTGGTCGAAGAACTCCGACTTCGCGCCGGCGTCCTTCGTCGCACCCGTCGTGCCGGACGTCCCGGTGTCGACGGGCAGGTCGCTGCTGCAGCCGGCCATGGCCAGCAGGCCCGCGACGGCCACGACGGACCACTTCCTGTTCATCGGATCTCCTTGTGCGGCGGTGACTAGCGGCGGGCGGGCTCGGGTGTGCCCGCGCGGTGGCGGAACCGGAGCCGCGGGGTGAGGCCGAGGGCGGCGTAGGCGACGGCGGCGATGATGATCACGCCCTGCACGGCGGACTCCAGCGCGCCGGAGACGCCGAGCAGGTTGAGCAGCGAGAAGAGGGCTTCGAGGGTGAGCGCGCCGGCGGCCGCGGCGACGACGGAACCCCGCCCGCCGCCGAGCAGGACGCCGCCGAGCACGACGGCGGTGATGGCGCGGAACTCCAGCCCCTCGCCGACCTGCGCCGACACGCCCGCGAACCCGCCGAGCAGGATCGCGGCCAGCGCCGCGAGCAGACCGGACAGCCCGAACGCCAGCACCTTCAGGTGATCGACCCGACCGCCGGCCAGCCGCACCGCGTTCTCGTTGTCCCCCACCGCGACCAGCGTGCGGCCGGTGCCGCTGCGCATGAACAGCACGGCGGCGACCAGGACGGCCAGCAGGATCACCACCGACCACGGCAGGTGGCCGAGCACCGGCAGGTCGACGCCACCGCGGCCGAACACGCGGAACGACGGTGACAGCGCGCCGCGGGGTGCGCCCCCGGTCCACAGGAACACCGCGCCGTCGAGGATGAGCAGCATGCCCAGGGTCACGATGAACGACGGCACCAGCAGCTTGGTCGTGACCAGCCCGTTGACCAGGCCGACCAGCAGGCCGAAGCCGAGCAGCAGCACGATCACCCAGCCGGTCGCCGACTCCTGGCCGTCGATCAGCCGGGCCGCGATCACCACCTCGGCGGTGACCAGCGAGCCCACCGACAGGTCGAACCCGCCGGAGACGATGACGAAGTACTGGCCGATGGCCAGGAGCACCAGCGGCGCGGCGCGCTTGAGCAGCGCCAGGTACCCGGCCGGTTCCGCGTAGGCGGGGCCGGTGAAGGCCAGCGCCACCAGCAGCACGGCGAGCACCACCAGCACGGGCGCGGTGCCGTCCGCCAGCCGGGGACGCCACGTGGTCGGCGCGCTCACGCGGACCTCCTGGAGAGCTTGCGGCGCGCGTAGAGCGCCACCGCGACGATGAGGACGATGCCGCGCACCACGTCCTTGAAGAACGGGTCGACCGCGAGGTCGTCGAAGACGGTGTCGAGGGTGGCCAGGATGAGGACGCCGCCGATCGTGCCGACGACGCCGCCGCGACCGCCCGCGAGGGCCGCGCCGCCGAGCACGACGGCCGCGATGGACTCCAGGTCGTACCCGGCGTCCGTGCCGACGTACGGCGCGCCGGACCCGAGCCGGCTGGCCAGGAACACCCCGGCGAGACCGGCCGCGACCGCGCACAGCACGTGGGCGATGACGATCGTGCGGCCGGTGCGCACACCGGACAGCCGTGCGACGTCCACGTCGCCGCCGACCGCGTAGGTGTGGTAGCCGGCGCGGGTGCGCTTGAGGTACCACCACGCCGCCGCGGCGACGAGCATCATGAGCAGCACGCCGACCGGGACCGGGCCGATGCGGTCGAACCCGAGGTGCTGGAACGCGCGCGGCACGCTGCCCGCCGGCCCGGTGTAGTTCTCCTCCAGGTAGCCGCGCAGGATGAGCGCCACGCCGAGGGTCGCGATGAACGCGTTGACCTTGAGGACCGTGACGACCAGGCCGTTGACCAGGCCGACGACCGCGGCGACGCCGAGCGCCAGCAGCACGCCGGGCACCATCATCCCGTCGCTGCCCGCCATCGTCTCCGCCGCCACGAGCGAGCACAGCCCGACCAGGTAGGCCACGGACAGGTCGAGCGAACCGGTGATGATCACGATGGTCTGACCGACCGCGACCAGCCCCAGCACGGTGCTGCGGGTCAGGATGTTGAGGATGCCGCCCTGGTCGAGCAGCACGCCGCCGTTCAGGCCGACGAGGATGCTGCCGACCACGAGCAGCACGACCAGGGCCAGGTAGACGGTGACGGTCGGCGTGAAGCCGAACCGCCGGACCCCGCCACGGCGGGCGGCGCCCGCGAGCTTGACCTTCTCCTGCACGACGCTCACGCCACTTCTCCCATACCGTGCCCCGTGGCGAGGCCCATGACGGCTTCCTCACCGGCGCCCGCGGGCAGCTCGCCCGCGATCGCGCCCTCGTGGACGACCAGCACCCGATCGCTCATGCCGATCAGCTCGGGCAGTTCGGAGGAGATCATCAGGATCGCGACCCCGCTGCGGGCGAGGTCGCGCAGCAGCCGGTGCACCGCCTGCTTCGCGCCGACGTCGACGCCGCGCGTGGGCTCGTCCACGACGAGCACGCGCGGTCCGACCGCGAGCCACTTGGCCAGCACGACCTTCTGCTGGTTGCCGCCGGACAGGTAGCGCACCTCCTGGTGCTCGCCCCGTCCCACGACCGCGACCGACTTCAGCAGCTCGGCGAGGTCGGACTTGCGCCGCCCCGCGCCGCCCGCCAGCGCCGCCCGGCGGACGAGCAGCGCGTTGTCCCGGATGGACTGGCGCAGCGCCAGCCCCTCCCCCTTGCGGTCCTCGGTGACGTAGCCGATGCCCAGCCGCACGGCGGCACGCGGGTCGGTGATCCGCCGCACGACGCCGTCGACCTCGAGCGTGCCGGTGGTGAACGGCTCGACGCCCCAGATCGCCCGCGCGATCGCGGACCGCCCGGAGCCCTGGAGCCCGGCGATGCCCACGATCTCGCCCGCCCGCAGCTCGAACGTCACGCCGCGGACCCGGTCGTTGCCCGCGCCGCGCAGCGCCAGCCGCACGTCGCCGAGGTCGTCCGGGGTCGCGCGGTCGGGGTAGAGCGCGTCGAGGGACCGCCCGACCATGTGGCGCACGAGCTGGTCGGAGGTCAGCTCGGCGGTGAGGGCGGAGGTGACGAATGCGCCGTCCTTGAGCACGGTGATCCGCTTGCTCAGGTCGAACACCTCGCGCATGCGGTGCGAGACGTACAGGATCGCGATACCCCTGGTGCGCAACCGGTCGACCAGGCCGTACAGCAGCTCCACCTCGTGGTCGGCCAACGCGGCGGTCGGCTCGTCCATCGCCAGCACCCTGGCGTCGGTGGACAGCGCCTTCACGATCTCGACGACCTGCTTCTGCGCGACCGACAGCCGGTTGACGGTCTCGGCCGGGTCGACCCCGTCCTCGCCGAGCCAGTCCAGCAGCCCCTTGGTGTCCGCCTCCATCTTGCGGCGGTCCACCTGACCCCGGCGGACGGGCTCGCGGCCGAGGTAGACGTTCTCCGCGACGGTGCGGTGCTCCAAGAGGTTGAACTCCTGGTGGATGATCGCGATGCCCGCCCGCTGGGCGTCCCGGGGAGTGGCGAACGCGACCGGCTCGCCGTTGACCTCCACCTGGCCCGCGTCCGGCCGGTGCGCGCCCGCGAGGACCTTGAGGAGGGTCGACTTGCCGGCCCCGTTCTCGCCCATGAGCGCGTGCACCTCGCCCGCGCGCAGTTCCAGGTCGACGCCGCGCAGCACGGGCACGCCGAGGAAGCTCTTGGTGATCCCGGTGAGCCGGACGACGACATCGCCCTCTGCGGTCATCGGGCCACCTCCGTCCAAGCCCCGGACGACGCGGCGGAAGTCAGGACCGCGTCGGTGATCCGGACCGCCCGCAGGCCGTCGGCGAAGGTCGGCAAGCCGTCCGGCCGGTCCTCGCCGAGCACGGCGCGGTAGGTGTCGGCGACGAAGGCGTCGAAGCAGTCCTGGTAGCCCTGCGCGTGGCCGGCGGGCAGCCGCGCGTAGCGGGCCGCCGAGGGCGACAACGTCCCCGGGTCGCGCAGGAGCACCTGGTTGCCGTCGCGCTTGCCGACCCACAGCCGCTCCGGGTCCTCCTGGTCGAACGCGAAGCTGGACTCGGTGCCCGAGACCTCCAGGTGCAGCCGGTTCTTCCGGCCGGCCGCGACCTGCGAGACCACCAGCGTGCCGAGGACACCGGACTCGGTGGCGAACTGGACGACCGCGACGTCCTCGGTCGGCGTGGCGGACGGCCGCGGTCGCGCCTGGACGGTCGCCGTCTGCGCGGACAGCCGCCGGATCCGGTCGCCGGTGACGAACTCGACCAGGTCGCACCAGTGCGAGCCGATGTCGGCGAACGCCCGGGACGGGCCGCCGACCGCCGGGTCGACCCGCCAGTCGTCGTCGCTCGGCCGGGACAGCCAGTCCTGCAGGTAGCCGCCGCTGACGGTGGACACCACGCCCGCCTGACCGGTCGCCAGCCTGGCCCGCAGCTCGCGCACCATCGGGTGGAACCGGTACACGAACGGCACCGTCGCCACCCGGCCCGCGGCCACCGCCGCGTCGGCCAGGACGGCGGCTTGGGCGACGCCGACCGCCAGCGGCTTCTCGCAGATGACGTGCGCACCCGCGGCGAGCGCCGCCTCCACCGCCTCCGCGTGCCGGGCGTTGGGCGTGCACACGTGCACCACGTCGGCGCCCGCTTCGGCGAGCAGCGAGGCCAGCTCGGGGTAGCCGCGCTCGGCGCCGACCGCCTTCGCGGCGTGGTCCGCGCCGTCCGGAGTGCTCGCCACCGCGGCGACCACGGCGGCCCCCGCCCGTCGGGCCGCTTCCGCGTGCACGCGGCCCATGAACCCGGCGCCCACCACGGCGACCCGCGGTGTCCGTGGCTCGGCACGACCGCCGGCGGCCGGCTGAGTTAGGTGGGTCACAGTCATGTGGCGAACCGTAAGATCGGTAATGGCGGATGTCAACCAAAAGTAGGACATGTTTCGACGGCTGACGCCGTATGACTGCAACCTCTGCTTCAATTGAAGGGTGAAAGAAGACGTTTCCACCGTCGGCGCCGCGTCTCCGGGAGAGCTGCTGCGCCTGCTCCGCGACGGCGTGCCCCGCACCCGGTCCGAACTCACCACGGTGACCGGCCTGGCCAGGTCGACCGTGCGAGCCAGGTTGGACGCGCTGCTGGACGCGGGCCTGGTCAGCGACGGTGGCAGTGAGGCGTCGACCGGCGGGCGCCCGGCCGGCCGGTTCGTGTTCAACGCCCGCGCGCGGGTCGTGCTCGCCGCCGAGGTGGGCGCCACCCACGCGACCATCGCGGTGACGGACCTGACCGCTTCGCCGCTCGCGGTGCACCGGTTCGAGCAGGACATCGCCGAGGGCCCGGAAGTGGTCCTGCCCAGGCTCGTGGCGGCCTGGCGGTCGCTGCTGGAGGAGACCGACCTCGAGTCGACGCGCGTGGCGGGGGTCGGCATCGGCCTGCCCGGTCCCGTCGAGCACTCCACCGGCCGGCCGAACAACCCGCCGATCATGCCCGGCTGGGACGGCTACGACGTGCCGAGCCACATCGGCGCGGAACTCGGGGTCCCGGTCCTGGTCGACAACGAGGTGAACCTGATGGCCCTCGGCGAGCACACGAAGTGCTTCCCGGAGGCCGAGCACCTCATCGTGATCAAGGTGGCCACCGGGATAGGCGCCGGTTTCATCAGCAACGGCAAGCTGCACCGCGGCGCGGTGGGCTCGGCGGGCGACCTCGGCCACATCCTCGCGCCGCACGCCGGCGACGTGCCGTGCCGCTGCGGCAACACCGGCTGCCTGGAGGCGGTCGCCAGCGGGTCCGCCATCGCGGCGGCGTTGCGCGCCAAGGGCGTCGAGGCGCACACGAGCGCGGACGTCGTCGCGCTGGTCCGCGCGGGCAACCTCGAAGCCGGTCAGGCCGTGCGGCAGGCGGGCCGCGACATCGGCGAGGTCCTCGCCGCCTGCGTGAGCATGTTCAACCCGTCGCTGATCGTCGTCGGCGGCACCGTCGCGCTCGCCGGCGAGATGCTGCTGGCCGGCGTGCGCGAGGCGATCTACCGGCGTTCCCTGCCGCTGGCCACCGGGAACCTGCGCATCGTGCCGTCGCAGGCGGGTGACGACGCCGGCGTGCTCGGCGCGGCGGCGATGGTGGTGCAGCACGTCCTCTCGCCGGACGTGGTCGACCGCCAGCTGGCCTGAGCCGCGGGCGCGATCGCGTCCCGGCGGCTCCGCCGACCCGACCGACCAGGAGGTGCGTCGTGCCGCCCGAAGCCATCGCCGGTGCCCGACCCGTGCGCGAAGTCGTGGCGTGGAGCCGCGACCTGGTGCAGCCGGCCCTGCGCGCCGCCGTCGACGGGTTGCCCGCCGCGGCGCGCCGCGTCGCCGGCTACCACCTGGGGTGGTGGGACGAGCACGGCGACCCGACCGACGCGGACGGCGGCAAGGCGATCCGCCCGGTGCTGGCCCAGCTGGCGGCCGAGGCGGTCGGGGGCGAGGCGATCACCGCCGTGCCGGCCGCCGCCGCGGTGGAGCTGGTGCACAACTTCACGCTGCTGCACGACGACGTGCTCGACGAAGACCCGACCCGGCGGCACCGTCCGACGGCGTGGCGCGTGTTCGGCGTGCCGGACGCCGTCCTGGCCGGTGACGCGTTGCTGGCGCTCGCCTTCGACGTGCTCGTCGCGGGCGGGCACCCGGCCGCGCTGACGGGCGTGCGCCTGCTCAACGCCGCCGTGCTCGGCCTGGTCGACGGCGAACAAGCCGATCTCGCGTTCGAGGCGCGGCACGACGTCGGCGTGGCCGACTGCGTGGCCATGGCGGAGCGCAAGACCGGCGGCCTCCTGGCGTGCGCCTGCGCCCTCGGCGCCACGTTCGCGGGCGCCGGGCCCGCCGAAGTCGCGGGCCTGCGCGACTTCGGCCTGCGCCTGGGGGTGGCGTTCCAGCACGTCGACGACCTGCTGGGGATCTGGGGCGACGAGTCCGTGACCGGCAAGCCGGTGCACGGCGACCTGCGCGCCCGCAAGAAGTCCCTGCCGGTCGTCGCCGCCCTGACCTCCGGCACGCCGGCGGGCCGGGAGCTCGCCGTGATGTACGAGGGCGACGGGCGGCTGGTCGCCGCCGACCCGGCCCGCGCGGCGCACCTGGTCGAAGCGGCCGGCGGTCGCGCCTGGAGCGAGCGCCAGGCGGAGCTGCTCCTCGACCAGGCGTTGCGCCGGCTCGACTCGATCAAGCCCACGCCGCGCGCGGCGGCGGAACTGACCGACCTCGCCCACGCGATCGTCCACCGCGACCACTGACCACGCGGTGAAGCGGCACGGTCGCCCTGACGTCATGGGCGCGCGCCGAAGTGAGTGCCGTCATATGAGCATGTCGAGGTGAAACTCGTCGCCTAAGGACGGTCCGTCCACCTACTTCTGCATGTCCTCCGCCAAAAGCCGGGATTCCCACGAGGACGGCCACGGCACCCACCGGGAGTGCCGTGGCCGTCAAGGGAGTCGGCTGAGCCGGGTGTCTACTCCGGACGCTGCCACCGCGGGTCGTCGGCGGGCGGCGCGGTCGGCGGCGCGGGCGGCTCGGGCACGTCGACCGGGGTCAACCCGGCGGACGACGGCGAGACGACCTCCGGCGGCGTGACGAAGCCGGGCACGGACTGCCACGCGCTGATCCGCCGCACGACGTTCACCGCGAGCGCCGCGGCGGCCACCGACAGCACGGCCACCACCACGAGCACCGCACCGCCGTTGGCGAACCCGTCCACGGTCGTGCTGCGGGCCAGCGACCGGTCCGCGATCCGGTCGAACACCTGGTAGGCGATGAACAGGCCCCACCACCAGTTGACCTCGGCGCGGCCCCGGCCGAGCTCGTGCCGCGGCAGGCTGACCTGCCAGACGTCCACCACGACTCGGCGCGGGAACCAGAAGTTGATGATCGGCAGCCAGCCCCAGATGGCCCAACGCTTGGCGAGGTGGTGCGCGTCCGGCGCGACCAGGTCCGCGTTGGAGCGGACGTTCCACGTCCACACCACGAACACCACGCCCGCGGCGAGGTACGCGGCGGCGGCGCCCAGGTCGAGCAAGTCGGTCACGGCGAGCGTGCGCTCCAGCTCGGCCTCGCCGATGCGGCCGTCGACGTAGTCCTGCAGCACACCGTGCACGCGCCACACCCACCCGGCCAGGACCAGGTCCAGCAAGGCGGTCGACGCGACCAGCACGGAGAACGCGACACCGAGGCCGCGCACGGATCGGAACACGGAATCTCCACTAGAAAGGTCCCCCGACCCGGAGGGCAGCCTACGCGACGTGCCGGTGGCGGCCGATCGCTTTTGCGCCAAGCACACCGGCGAGGAACGCGACCCTCACGGCTACCGCAGGCCGGTGAGCTTGTCCGGGTTGATCTGCAGGCGCAGGTTCTGCACGAGCCCGTCGGCCAGGTCGAAGGTCAGGGCGCCGATGGGGGTCGTCCCGATGGTGACCAGCACGCCCAGCTCGCCGTTGATGGAGGCCGGTTCGAGGACGACGCCCGCCGAGGTGGGTTTGGCCAGGACGCCGCGCAGGCCGCGATGAACCGGGACGTGATCTCCGCGCGCCGCTCCGGGTCGGTGTCGAAGCGGGGACGGCGGGCCTGCACGTGCTCGCGGGCGCGGTGCGCGATCTGGCGGACGGTGGGCTCCGGGCGGTCCAGCGCGTCGGCGATCTCCGCGTGGGAGTAGCCGAAGACCTCGCGGAGCAGGAACACCGCGCGTTCGACGGGGTTGAGGGTTTCCAGCACCACCATCATCGCGGTGGAGACGGTGTCGGCCATTTCGGTCTCCGTGGCGGCGTCGGGCGAGGTCAGCAGCGGCTCGGGCAGCCACGGGCCGACGTAGGTCTCCCGGGTGGCCCGGGCGGAGGTGAGCCGGTTCAACGACAGGTTGGTGACCGTGCGCACCAGGTACGCCTTCGGGTGCCGGACGTCCGAGCGGTCGGCGGCGTGCCAGGTGAGCCAGGCGTCCTGGAGGACGTCCTCGGCGTCCGCGACGCTGCCCAGCATTTGGTAGGCGGTGGTGAACAGCAGCCGCCGGTGTTCGAGGTACGGGTCCCGATCGGTCATGGCCGCCATGCTCTCAACGCGCGGCGGCCGGCTCGCGGGTGGCGCGGCCGCCCTTCGAGACGATGGTGCTGACGTTCACGCGCTTGCCCAACCGGTACATCTTGACCGGGCTGCCGCTGACGAACTCCTTGTAGAGCACGGCGGCGCGGCCCTTGAGGTAGGCCCGGCGCGGGGTGTCGTCGGCGCGGGTGAACTGGATGACCGCGTCGCGGCGGCCGAGGCTGACCGGCTGGTGGAAGTAGCCGAACCGGAACGGCCGGGCCTGCTTGCCGCGCAGCAGCCGGGCGATGGTGTCGGCGGTGTGCTGGGCGGTGGGCAGGCCGCTCTGGCACGTGCCGTGGACGCTCCCCCAGCCGAGCCGGACGGCGGCGGCGTCGCCGATGGCGTGGACGTCGGGGTGCGACACCGACCGCAGCGTCGCGTCGACCACGACCAGACCCCGGTCGTCCACCGCGATGCCCGACTCACGGGCCAGCGGCGACACCGCCACGCCCGTCGTCCACAGGCAGGCGGCCGAGGCTACCCGCTCGCCGGTCTCCAGTTCGACGGCGTCGGCCTGCACCCGCGTGACCCGTGCGCCGACCACGACCGTGACGCCGAGGCGTCGCAGCGACCGGTCGAGGTGGGCGCGGGCCCGGTCGCCCATCATCGCGCCGGGCTCGGTCGCGCTGATCAGCGTGACGTTCAGGTCGGGTCGGGCTTCGGCGACCTCGGTCGCCGCCTCCACACCGGTCAGGCCGCCGCCGCAGACGGTGACGGTGTCGCCGGCGGCGAGCTCGTTCAGCCGGTCGTGGAAGCGGACGGCGACCTGGGGGCTGTCGAGCGTGAAGGCGTGGACGTCCGCGCCCGGGACCCGGCTGGTGTCGGTGGCGCTGCCCGGCGCGTAGACCAGGGTGTCGTAGTCCAGCCGGGCGCCGTCGTCGAGCGTGACGGTCCGGCCGTCGGGGTCGATGGCGGTGGCCCTGCCCCGCACGAACACGATGCCGGTGCCGGCGACCAGGTCGGCGATGCGCAGGTGGGCCAACTCCTGCCCGGCCGCGAGCTGGTGCATCCGCAGCCGCTCGGTGAACCGGGCCGACGGGTTGACCAGCGTGATCCGGACACCGCGCCGGCGGGTGCGGTGGGCCAGCCGGATGGCGGCGAACATGCCGGTGTACCCGGCGCCGAGCACGACGACGTGGTGGTCGAGTTCCATGACCTGCCCCTGTTCTCCTGACCGTGCCACCGGTTCCCCGGGGCGTTGAACGGCCATAGGACAGACCGGCGCCACCGGACGTGACACCTGCGGATGTGACGCGCGACACGTCACCCGGAGCCGGTCGGGTCGGCCGGCTCAGGACTCCACGTGAGCGCGCCTCGGCGCGCCCAGGGCGAGGACCGCGGCGAAGGCCACGCACATCACCACCTGGTAGGCGAGGGAGATCGGGACGCCGGCCCCGAGGCGGACCGCCCCCACGAACCCGGACGCCCACCAGCCCGCCACCACGCCCAGCGCGAAGCCGTGCCACAGCAGGAACACCGCGCAGAAGACCAGCACGGCCGTGCCCGCGTCGGCCCTGCGCCGCACCCGGCGCACCATCGGCACGAGCGCGGCGACGTTGACCGGCAGGCCCAGCACGATCAGCACGCCCAGCGCGGCCTGGTCGAACCTGCTCATCTCACCATGCGGACCGAGCAGCAGCAGGGCCGTCTGCACCCCGGTCGCGACGACCGCGAGCCGGCTCGCCCGGGTGCGGCGGGACTTCTCCATCGGACTCCACTCCGGTGCGAACGGCGTCGGGCACGGGTCGTCGGCGGCTGTCGTGCCGGACCGGCCGCCCGCGAATCATGACTGGTCGGCCGCAGCGGTCCGCGACCCGGTCGGCCCGACCGACTGGGGACGGCGTCGAACCCGTCCGCCCGCCGTGCGTGGCAGCAACGTGCCGCTCTCCGGGTGAGCCCCCGAACCGATCCCATACTCGGGGCGAGAACACGTGGAACGGGGAGGAAGCGTGCGGACCAGCACGAAGGCGGAGATCGCCCAGATCTCCGAGGCGGTGGCGCGTGCGGTGTTCACGCAGAGCAATCTGCTGTGGATGGTGCAGAGCGAGATCCAGGCCCGCCTGCCGGAGACCATCCGCCAGCACGCCCAGGCGGCGCTGCCCGGCCTGGCCGAGCACGCGGTCGCCGCGGTCACCCCGGACCCGGCCGAGCTGCGGGCCGCGGTCGAGGGGGCGGCGCGCAAGGAGCTGGAGGCCGACCTGCCCGAGCTGGTCACCCGCGCCGCGGACGACCTGCTGCCGGAGCTGGCCAGGGCCGCGGTGCGGGAGGCGACGCCGGACGCGGAGAAGCTGCGCGAGGAACTGGTCGCCGCCGTGGCCTCGGCAGCGACCGACATCGTGCGCGGCGAGGCCGGGGACGTGCTCGCGGACGTGGTGCGCCAGGCCACCGACCAGGTGCGCGACGCGGTGGCCGGCGGCCTCGCGCGGCAGTCCGACGAGGTGATCTCCGAACTGGCCCGCGACGCGGTCGCCAAGGCCACCCCGGACCGCGACGAGGTGCGTGACGAGCTGGTGCGCGCCGGGTCCGCCGCGATGGTCGAGGTGGTGCGCGCGGCGGTCGAGGAGGCGGCGCCCGGTGCGGTGCGGGACGAGGCGGACAAGGTCCGCGGCTCGCTGGCCGAGGCCGTGCGGCGCGCGGCGGCGGAGGTGCTGCCGGGGCTCGCCCGCGACGCGGTGGCCGGAGCGACTCCGGACCTGCGGCTGCTGCACGACGAGCTGGCCGGCAAGGCCGCGGTCGCGGCGACCGAGCTGGCGCGCGAGGCGACCCGCGAGGCCCTGCCGGACGTGGTCGGCCAGGTGTCCGCGGCCGCGCTGGACTCGGTCCGCGGCGCGGTCCGCGAGGAGGCGGAGAAGACGTTCGCGCAGTACGCGCCGAACGTGGTCACGGTGGTGCTGCCGCAGGGCGGGGAGGTGGAGCTGGGCGCGGACACGCACACCGTGCTGCCGGAGTTGCTGGTGGCCCTGCACGCGCGCTGCCACGTGCTGCTGGTCGGCCCGGCGGGTACCGGGAAGTCCATGCTGGCCAAGCACGCCGCGGGGGCGTTGGGCCTGGAGTTCCAGGCGCTGTCGCTGGGCCCGACCACCCCGATGAGCAAGGTGTTCGGCTACTACGACGCCCACGGCCAGTACCGCGACACCCCGTTCCGCCGGGCGTTCGAGCACGGCGGCGTGATGCTGCTGGACGAGCTGGACAACGGCCACCCCGGGCTGCTCGCCGAGCTGAACCAGGCGCTCGCGCTGGGGACGTGCGCGTTCGCGGACCGCATGGTCGACGCGCACGAGAACTTCCGGTTGGTGGCCACCGGGAACACCTACGGCACGGGAGGCGACCGGCAGTACGTCGGCCGGCAGACGCTGGACGCCGCCACGCTGGACCGCTTCGTGGTGATCGACGTGCCGATCGACGAGGGGTTGGAGGAGCGGATCGCGCTGCGGCACGCGCCATCGCACCCAGACGCGGTGCACGAGCTCCTCGACGAGGTCCGGGACCTGCGCAAGCTGGCGGAGGACAAGAAGCTGCCGGTGCTCTTCTCGCCGCGGACCAGCATCGACGGCGCCAAGCTGCTGGAGGCGGGCGCCACCGTGGAGCAGGTGATGCAGTGGCGGGTCGTGCGCGGCCTCTCCGACGCGCACCGCAAAGCGCTCGGGCTGGACTGACCCGTGCTGCGGACAACGCTGCCCCCGCTGCTGTCCTGGCGCGAGTTCCTCGACGCCGCCACGGCTCCGCCGTCCATCGCCCACGGGACCAGCCGGAGAGCCGACACCGGGTGGCACGGCTCCTCCTGGGAGGAGGCGGTCCGGCTGGCCGTCGACGGCTGGCCGCTGGCGCTGGAGGAGGCCGACGTGACGATCAGCGAGCTGCGCGAGAGCGCCGGCCTCTCCCACGCCGTCACCGTGCTGGAGCCGACCTGGGACGTGACCGGCAGCGAGGTGGACGTCGGCGCGTACCTGGCCGGTGTGCCGGAGTGCATGGTGGACGCGGTGCCCCGCCAGGTCTCCCGGCGGGGCAAGGTGATCACGTTCCTCGTCCCGTCCGGGTACTCGCACCGGATCGCGCACGACGTGATCATCAACCGCGGCCTGGCGCTGGCCACGTTGTGCGCCGCGATCATCGACGCCGGCCACAGCGTGGAGATCTGGTCCGGGGACGCCGGGATACTGCACTCGCCGCGGCAGCCCCAGCGCTACTGCGGCGTGGCGCGGGTGATCTCGGCCGGCGAGCCGTTCGACGTGGGCAGGCTGATCTTCGCGATGGCCCACCCCGGGATGCTGCGGCGGCTGTGGTTCGGCGTCTGGGACGCGCAGCCGAAGGAGGTCGCCGAGGCGGTGTACGCGGACAACTACGGGCGTCCCCCGTACACCTGCCTGGCCGACGACCTGCCCGCCGAGATCACCGACCCGTACGTGTTCCCGTACCTCACCGAAGAGGACCGGCAGTGGGACGACCTGCCGACGGCGCTGTCGTGGGGCCGGCAGGTGTTCAACGACCTGGGGCTGATCCAGGACTGATCCAGGACCGGTCCGACCGCCCGGATCGACTGCGCCGGACGCCTCACCGCCGCGGCGCCCCGCAAGCCTTCCGAAGTGTTCGCCCGACGTCCGCGATATGATCGCGAACCGGTTCAAGTGGCACCGGGCGCAACGTTTCCGCATTATTGCGGACGATGTGGTCGACGGGCACCATGGAGGCGTCCTGTGCAGTCGTCCCGCGAGACGGACTTCTACCCGGTTGCGATCGTGTCGTGCGACATCCGCGGTCATTCGGAGGCGAATGAACGCGATCAGGTCCGCCGCATCGAGAAGATCAACCGGATCGTGGCGGCGACGATCGATTCGTGCGGCCCGGGCGAGGTCGTCTGGTCGTCCGGTGGCGACGGCGGCCACGTGGTCTTCCGGCAACCCGACTGGCAGCAGCCCGCGGTCGACCTGCTCACCGAGTTGACCTCGTGGGCGAGGGCCGAGCGCGTGCCGCTGCGCATCACCTGCCACGTCGGCGAGGTCTGCGACGTCGTCGGCGCCGACGGGCGGGTCCAACTCGTCGGCGGCCCGATCAACTACGCGGGGTGGCTGCTGGGGCACGTGGTGGCCGACGACGTCGTCGCCTCCGAGGAGTTCCGGCGCGGGATGCGATCGTCGGAAACCGATCCGGCCGTGACCTTCCACGAACCGCTGCCCTTTCCCGCGCGCAATTTCCCGACCCGGCTGCTGTACCTGCTCTCCTTGGACGAAACCGTGCCGGAGTGGCCGGTGGAAAGCCTGAGCGACTCGGACAAGCTGAAGAAGCCGTCGGTACCGGCCGACGATTTCCGCAAGCACTGGGACGCGCTGTACCACACCAAGCGGATCTGGCAGGTGAACTCGACGTCCACGATCGCCACCAGCGAACTCAAGAGAGCGGCGCTGAATCTCCAGTACCGCGACCAGAACAGCAACGAGCTCAAGTCGAACCCGTTGTTGAACCGCTTCAAGGAAGACGAGCTGGCGAGCATGCTGCGGCTGGGCCAGCTCGTGGAGCGGACCGAGGGCGAGTTCATCTGCCGCTTCGACGAGCCGGGCGATTCCCTGTTCGTCATCCTGCGCGGACAAGTCGGCGTGTACAACTCCGAGGGCACGGGCTACCACGGCGACGCCGCGCCGATGTACCCCTACGGCGTGGGTGAGATCGTCGGTGACTTCGCCTTCGCGCTGGGCCGCCGCCGCACCGCCGACCTGGTGGCGTTGACGGACGTGGCGCTGCTGTCGTTCAACAACAACGACGTCCAGTCGAAGCTGCTCGGGAACGACGCCGTGGGTAAGGCCGCCGCGACCCAGTTCAACGCCTACATCAGCGAGCGCATCCTCGAGCACGTCAGCGACAACGTCCCGTACCTGGCGGGCCCGAAGGGCAAACCGAGTGGCCCCCTCACCGTCGGGCCGGATTCCCCGGACGACCCGCTCCAGCCGCTGCGCCGGTACTGCGAACTGGTGCCGCTGACCCCGTTCCGGATCTCGCTCGACGACATCGCTCCGCACGAGCAGTCCAAGGGCCTGTGCATCCTCGTCGCCGGCACGCTGCGCACCGAGGCCCAAGGCGAGCTGGACGGGCGGAAGTTCCCGATCATCTGGATCGACCTGCCCGACCTGAAGGTCCCGCCGCCCACCTACACCAACCTCACGTCGCCGAAGATGCTGCGCATCGACGCCAAGGGCATCGACGAGCTGACCGGCCGCCAGCACGACGCCCTGTTCAAGGTGCTGTCCCGCGTCGGGCAGCGGTCCGAGGACGGCTACCGGTACGACGTGTTCCTGTGCCACTCCAGCGCGGACAAGCCCGTCGTGCTCGACGTCCTGCGACGCTTGGAGGCGGTCGGGCTGAACTGCTGGTACGACGACAAGGACATGTGGCCGGGCGACACCACGCTGAGCACGGTCGAGTACGGCGTGAAGCACAGCAGGCGGATCCTCATCTTCGCCAGCCCGTCGTACTCGAAGTCGAGCTGGGCCAAGCTGGAGACGGCGATCTTCGCGCACCACCAGGTCAAGAAGCCGGTCGACCGGGCCGTCCAGGTCCTGGTGATCGACCAGGACTTCGACGAGAACGACCTGCCGGGGAGCATCCGGATCAACCAACGGGCGGAGTACTGGCGGTCGCCCACCGTCGACCGGTTGATCGCGGTCCTCCAGTCATGACGTTGGACGAGCTCATCGACCAGGTCGCCGTGCTCGACCGACTGGCCCAGCAGGTGCAGGTCGACGACGTCGCCGCGGGAGCGCGCGCGGCCAGGCAGCTCGGCGACGACTACGACGAGTGGTTCACCAGCTGCCTGTTGCTGCTGCCCGCCGACCTCCGGGAGAAGTTCCGCTTCGAGTACGAGGGCAGCGTCCGCACGCTGCAGTACCGCATCAAGCACTTCCTCCACGAGCCCGTGAAGCCCCGGCCGAAGTTCTTCGGTGGCAGGCACAAGCGGCCGAGCGAGCACCAAGGCCTGCTCGGTTACTGGCAGCACCCGTACGCCGACCGGTTCAGAGGTCCCATCAAGACCCAGAAGCAGCTGCTGCTGGAGGCACGGGCCAGGCTCGCCGCCCCGGCTCCGTCCGTTCACCGCGACGGGTCGGCGCCCGAGCCGGACCGGGATCGCACGGTCTTCGTGATCCACGGGCGCGACAAGAGGGCGCGCCGTGCGTTGTTCGACTTCCTGCGGGCGATCGGCCTGCAGCCGTTGGAGTGGTCCCAGGTGCTGGCCGAGGTCCGGCAGGGCTCCCCGAAGATCGGCGACGTCCTGCACGCCGTCCTGGGCAAGGGCCGTGCCGTGATCGTGCTCGCCACGCCGGACGACGTCGTGCGGCTCAAGGCCGAGCACACCGACGACGAGCACGACCCGGCGACGCGGCCGGCGGGGCAGGCCCGCCCGAACGTCATCTACGAGACCGGCATGGCGATGATGTTGGTCCCGGAGCGCACGATCCTGGTCGAGCTCGGCAAGGTGCGGCGGTTCACGGACCTCGACGGGCATTTCGTGGTGCGGTTGACCAACGACCCCGCACCGCGCAAGCTCCTGGCCCAGCGCCTGTCGGACGTCGGGTGCGCGGTGGACCTCAGCGGGAGCGACTGGCTGGAGGCAGGTGACCTCAGCGGCGCGGTCGAGACCGCGTTCTGAGTTCGTGCGCGCGGCCGGACGAGTCGACAATCGAGGTCATGACCCCTCGAAGCGACGTGCACAACAGCCTGACCGGTGATGCGGCGGTCGCGGTGCAGGCCGGTGCCATCCACGGCGACGTGCACATCACGGCGGGACCCGCCACCAAGGCCGTGCCCCGCCAGCTCCCCGCCGGTGGCGGCAGGCTGACCGGCCGTGAGGACCTGCTGGCCCGGCTGGACGCGCTGCCGTCCAGCGGGGTCGTCGTCGTGTCCGGCATGGCCGGTGTCGGCAAGACGGCGCTCGTGCTGCGCTGGGCGAACCGCGTGGTCGACGAGTTCCCCGACGGGCAGCTCCACGTCGACCTGCGCGGTTTCGGGGGAGGTGAGCCGCTGCGCGCGCAGGACGCGTTGGCGGGCTTCCTGCGAGCGCTCGGGTACGCCCGGCCGGAAGCGCTGACCACCGTCGAGGAACGCGCCGCGCATTTCCGGACGTTGATGAGCGGGCGTCGGGCGCTCGTGGTGCTGGACAACGCGTTATCCGCGGACCAGGTCCGGCCGCTGCTGCCGGGTCCCGCCGGTGGGCTGGTCGTCGTGATCAGCCGCCACCGGCTCAGCGGCCTCGTGGTCGAGCACGCGGCCACCGCGCTGCGGGTCGAACCGCTGGCCGAGGACGTCGGCCTGGCGCTCCTGCGCGCGGAGATCGGCGATCGGGCCCGTCACCCCGCCGCGGGCAGGGTGGTGCGGTTGTGCGCCGGGTTGCCGTTGGCGCTGCGCATCGTGTCCGAGCGGATCGCGCGCTCCCCGTCCGCCGAGCTCGACGGTGTCGTGGCCGACCTCGCCGACGAGCACGCGCGGCTCGACGTGCTCGACACCCAGGACGACGACGCCCGTTCCGCGGTGCGGACCGTGTTCTCCTGGTCCGTCCGGGCGCTGCCGGCCGGCGAGGCCACGGCCTTCCGGCTACTCGGGTTGCACCCCGGCGCGGAGTTCGGCACGCACGCCGTGGCCGCGCTGCTCGACGTCCCGCACGTCACCGCCGCCACGCTGCTGAGGTCGTTGGCGCGGCGGCACCTCGTGCTCGACCTGGGGTCCGGTCGCTTCGGGCTGCACGACCTGCTGCGGCTGTACGCGCGGGAGACGTGCGACCGGGTCGACACCGCTGAGGACCGACGAGCCGCGGTCGAGCGGTTGGTCGACCACTACCTGCACATGGCCGACCGCGCCGGGCGGATCATCATGCCGCACCGGCTGCGGTTCCCCCTCGGTGGACGGGCGGTGGCCATGCTCGACCTCCAGGGGCGCGACGCCGCACTGCGGTGGCTGGACCTCGAGCGTCGGAACCTCGAAGCGATGTGCGCGCTCGACGACCCCTCGCTCGACGTACGGCGCTGGCAGCTCGCTTACACGTTGCGGGACTACTACTTCCTGACCAAGGCGCTCGACGGGTGGTTGAGCACCCACGAGCAGGCGCTGTCGGCGTGCGTCCGCGCGGGTGACCCGCTCGCCGAGGCGCGCACCCGCAACAACCTCGGCATGGTGCTCGTCGAGCTGAACGAGCTGGAGGGAGCGGCCGAGCACTACCGACGGGCGCGGGAGCTGTTCGAGGAACTCGGCGACGGGCACGGGCGGAGCAACGCGCTCGCCAACGAGGCGGCCGTGCTCCGCAGGCGTGGCGAGTTCGCGGCGGCGTTGCGCAACCAGGAGCTCGCGCTCGGCTGGTACCGCGACAGCGGCGCGCACCGCAACGTCGGGATCACGTTGCGCAGCATGGCCCTCGTGGAGATGGAGCTGGGCCGGTTCGCCGACGCGGTCGCGCACGCCGAGGAGGCCATCGCCGTCGCGATCGGGCTCGGCTTGGACCTGGACGCGGCCGAGGGGTTCGGCCGGCTCGGCCGCATCCGGCACCGTGCGGGCGACCACGTCCTGGCGGAGGTCGCGTTCCACCAAGCCGTCCGCTACGCGAGGGCGTGCGGCAGCAAGCACGAGGAGGCACGGGCGCTGCAGGAACTCGGCGTGCTCGCCGCGTCGGCCGGCGACTTCGCCGAAGCCCGACGCTGGTGGACCGCCGCCCTGGACCTGTACCGCGCACTGGGGTCGGCCCAGGGAGCCACCGTGGCCGCAGCCCTCGCCCAGCTGGAGCCGGCCGCCGGCCCGTAGCCCACCAGCCGCCAGCCCGCCGGCCACCGCGGCTCGTGCGACCGGGTCGGCACGGCTGCAGCCCGCCGGCCGCCGCCAACGACCACCGGCCACCCCCACTCGGTAGCCCGCCAGCCGCCGGCCCGCCAGCCGCCGGCCCGCCAGCCGCCGGCCTGCCGGCCACCGCCGCTCGGCAGCCCGCTGGCCGCTGGCACCGCGGGCCGGTAGCCCACCGGCCGCCGGCCACCCACCGCCGACCACCCACCGCCGACCACCCACCGCCGACCACCCACCGCCGACCACCCACCGCCGGCCACCCACCGCCGGCCAGCGGCCACCGCGGGTCGGTAACCCACCAGCCCGCCGGCCACCGCCGCTCGGTAGCCTGCCCGCCAACCACCGGGCGTCGGCAGCCCGCCAGCCGCTGCCGCAGGCACCGCCAGCGGTCGGTAGCCCGCAGCCCGGAGCCCGCTGGCCAAGAGCACGGCACGCTGATCTAGCGGGTGGCGCCATGGTCACGTACACCGGTTGGGTGGGCGACCGCCCGTGGCTACCGGAGTGTGATGTGACCGGGGCCGCCGCGCCTCCCTATCATTTCCGGCAACGCTATCCGGCTTTCCATTCATACCCGGAGGCCGTCACGCCTTCGGGTGATCTTGGGTCGGAGGTCCGGCGGGTCGGGCCTGAGGCCCTGGCGTCACGTGCATTCTGCCCGATCGCCACCGTGACGTCGAACGGGTCGCCGACGAGTCCACCGCCCTCGGTCGGCTGGCCACGGCATCGACCGGACCGACCGGGTGTCCCGCGGCAGCACGCGCGGCGGGGCACGCCGGTCGGTCCGGTTCCGGTCAGTCGGGGCACGTCCGGTCGGGCACGCGGTCGGTCCGGTTGGTGCGGGTTGACCGGTCAGGGCAAGGTCCACCGCTGGTTGGCGGCGCCGTTGCAGTCCCAGAGGTGCAGCGCGGTGCCGTCGGCGGAGCTGTTGCCCGACGCGTCCAGGCAACGGCCGGACTGCGGGTTGCGCAGCGCGCCACCGGACTGCGCGGCCCACTGCTGCGCACCGGTGCCGTTGCACGTCCACAGCTGGGTGAGCGTGCCGTTCGCGGTACCGCCGGACCGAACGTCGAGGCACTTGCCCAGCGCCCGGATGGTGCCGTCGCCCGGCAGGGTCCACTGCTGCGCGCTCGTGCCGTTGCACGTCCACAGCTGGATCTTCGTGCCGTCCGCGGTACCCGCGTTGCTGACGTCGACGCACTTGCCGCCGAGGCCGGTGATCCGACCGGTGCGCGTGCCCGACAGCTCCTTGACCCGGATGTTGCGGAACGACGCGTCGTCACCGTCCCCGTGGTTCTGCAGGCCGAAGTGCCCCTGTTGCAGGCTGCGCGCCGGATCGGTGTTGGTGAAGTCGTTGATCTTCACGCCGTTGAGGAACAGCTGCAGCCGCTCCCCTTCGACGAGCAGCTCGTAGGTGTTCCACTCGCCGGGCGGGTTGAGCGCGCCGTCCCGCGCGGCGATGTCGGCGGACTTGAAGCCGTACACCGCGCCGGTGGTCCGGTCGACCGCGTCGGTGGGGTCGATCTGGATCTCGTAGCCGTTGTTCACCGCCGACCACGGGTCGCTGCTCGCCGGGAACCCGATGAACACGCCGGAGTTGTCGTCGCCGGCGAGCTTCCAGTCCAGCTTCAACGAGTACGACCGGAACTCCTTGGCCGAGTACCACAGCAACCCCATCCCGCCACGCGAGGTGAGGGTGGCGTCGGCGACGGCGAAGCTGCCCGGGCCGGCCTGGCTCCACCCACTGGTGTCGGAGCCGTTGAACAGCAACGTGTAGCCGGTCTCGGCCCGGCAGTCGGCGTCGGTCATGCCGGCCGCGTAGCGGATGCCGCCGAGCAGGTGCGCGCGGAACCCGGGCTCGGCGAACGACTGCTCGGTGTGCCCGCCGGCGGTGTACCAGGACCGTCCGCCCTGGTAGGTCTGGCACCAGGCGATCGGGTGGTCGCCCATGTTGCCGCCGGAGTAGGTGCCCTCGTCCAGGCGCGCGAGCACGTGCACGTTCGCCCGCGGGTTGGACCGGAAGTTGTACCACTCGTCGGTCCGGACCCAGTCCTGACCGAGGTGGGAGGTCGAGGCGTGGGCGCGGTCCTCGACCCGCACCGTCGCCTGCTGGATCGCGGGGTGCGAGTGGAAGTACCCGCCCACCACGCCGCCGTAGAACGGCCAGTCGTACTCGGTGTCGGACGCGGCGTGCACGCCGACGAAGCCGCCGCCGGAGCGCACGTAGGACTCGAACGCGCCCTGCTGGGTGGTGTTGAGCACGTCACCGGTCGTGGACAGGAAGATCACGGTCTTGTACTGGGTCAGGTTCGCGCCGGTGAAGGCGCCGGCGTCCTCGGTGGCGTCCACGGTGAAGTTGTTCGCCGCACCGAGGTCGCGGATCGCCTGGATGCCGTTCGGGATGGACGAGTGCCGGAAGCCCGCGGTCTTGGAGAAGACCAGCACCTTGTAGGGGGGATCGGCCGCGGTCGCCGGGACGGGGGCCGCGGCGAGGATCACCACCGCCGTCGCGGTGATCGTCGACAGCACGGATCGCAGTCGGGACATCAGTTGCTCCTCGGTCGAGCGGTCGTCGTGGTCAGGGCCCGATCCACTTCTGGTTGGCGGCGCCGTTGCAGTCCCAGAGGTGCAGCGCGGTGCCGTCGGCGGAGCTGTTGCCCGACGCGTCCAGGCAGCGCCCGGACTGCGGGTTCACCAGGGCGCCGTCGGCGCGCGCGACCCACTGCTGGGCGCCGCTGCCGTTGCACGTCCACAGCTGGGTGAGCGTGCCGTTCGCCGTGCCGCCGGACCGCACGTCGAGGCACTTGCCCAGCGCGCGCAGCGACCGGTCGACGGCCGCGGTCCACTGCTGGGCGTTGGTGCCGTTGCACGTCCACAGCTGGATCTTCGTGCCGTCGGCGGTGGCCGCGCCGCTCACGTCGACGCACTTGCCGCCGATGCCGGTGATCCGGCCGGTGCGGGGACCGGTAGCGAAGGTGAAGTCGTCGACGTCGAACAACGCGCCCGCGCCACCCTTGAACACCAGGTAGAGGGTGGTGGTGCCGGCGGGCCGGTTGGTCAGCCCCGCGCTGACGTCGGTGAACGTCTCCCAGCCACCGGTCACCGGCACGGTGGCGGAGCCGAGCAGCGCGCCGGTCGCGGACCCGGCCCGCACCTCGATGGTGCCGCCCGCACCGGCCGAGGCCACCCGCGCGGTCATCGTCGTCGCGTCGGTCAGCACGTAGGGCTGGAAGGCGATCCAGTCGCCGTTGTGGATGTCGCCGACCGCCTTGCCGCCGTGCGCGGCGCCCTTGTCGTAGACCGCGACGCCGTTGGCCGAACCGTGGTGCTCGGCCTGCCGGTTCTTCGGCTGGGTGACGTGCTGGGTGTGGGTGGTGACGCCGCCGCGGTCGGTGTACTCCGCGTCCCAGACGCCGAAGATGTTGGCGTTGGGGTCGTGCTCGCCGTCCTGGGGTGTCTGGACGGTGCCCGAGCACCCGGTGGCCTCGGTCAGCTTGTGGCCGTGCGAGTCGTGCCCGAGGATGTAGCTGATCTTGACCTTGGTGCAGTCGACCGCGCCGTCCTCGGGGTCGGTCACGGTGATCCGGAACGGCACCGCGTCGCCGAAGTCGAACAGCTGGCCGTGCTGCGGCAGGTGCAGGGTGACGGTCGGAGCCGTGTTGCCGACGGTCACCTGCACGCTCGCCGTGGCCGTCCGACCGGTGCTGTCGGTGACGGTGAGCGTGGCGGTGTAGGCGCCGTTGGCCGAGTAGGTGTGCTGCGGGTTGGCCGCCGTCGACGTACCGCCGTCGCCGAACTTCCACGCGAAGGTGATGGCGTCGCCGTCGGGGTCGGACGAGCCCGCGGACGAGAAGGTCACCGTCAGGGGCGCCTGGCCGGAGGTCTTGTCCGCGGCGGCCTTGGCGATCGGCGCGAGGCCGCCGGTCACGTGCTCGATGCGGTACAGCGCGGAGTTCGCGTCGCCGGCGAACCAGCCCGTGCCGTAGTCCAGCACGTACAGCGCGCCGTCCGGGCCGAACGCCGAGTCCATCACCTGCGTGCCGGACCACGGGAAGGCTGTGATCGCGCCCGGCGTGCCGTTGGCGTTGACCGCGATGTCCTTGATCCAGCGGCGGCCGAACTCGGCGCCGAAGAAGTGCCCGTCGTAGGACTGCGGGAACTTCACCGCGGAGTCGAGGTTCGGGTTGTAGCGGTAGACCGGGCCGCCCATGGGCGACTCGCTGCCGCAGCCGAGCTCGGGCACGGAGCAGCCGTCGTAGGAGATCCAGGCCGCTTTCGCCGCGGGCAGCGTCGGCAGGCCGGTGTTGCGGGGCGAGTTGTTCGTCGGCCCGCCCGCGCAGTTGTACTTGGCCCCGGAGGCGCCGGTGGCGAAGTTGTGGTCGTTGTAGGTCTCCTCGGTGGTGTTCGAGCCCGTGCAGTACGGCCAGCCGTAGAAGCCGGGGCCGGTGATGCGGTTGAACTCGACCTGGCCCGCCGGGCCGCGGGTGGCCGACGTCGACCCCGCGTCCGGTCCGTAGTCGCCGAGGTAGACGACCCCGGTCGCCTTGTCCACGTTGAACCGGAACGGGTTGCGGAAGCCCATGGCGTAGATCTCGGGGCGGGTGCCCGCGGTGCCGGGTGCGAACATGTTGCCCGCCGGCACGGTGTAGCCGCCGTCGGCGTTGACCTTGATCCGCAGCAGCTTGCCGCGCAGGTCGTTGGTGTTGCCCGCGCTGCGCTGGGCGTCGAAGGCCGGGTTGCGGTTGGCGCGCTCGTCGAGCGGGCTGTAGCCGTCGGAGGCGAACGGGTTGGTGTCGTCGCCGGTGCTCAGGTAGAGGTTGCCCGCGGCGTCGAAGTCGAGGTCGCCGCCGACGTGGCAGCACGTGCCGCGGCTGGCGGGCACGTCGAGGATCACCTTCTCGCTGCCGGTGTTCAGCGTGCCGTCGGCGTTGAGCACGAAGCGGGACAGCCGGTTGACCCCGTTCCAGGCGGAGAAGTCGGTCCCGTCGGAGGGCGCGTCGCCGGCCGGCGTCGACAGCGGTGGCGCGTAGTAGAGGAACAGGTGGCGGTTGGTGGCGAAGTTCGGGTCGGCGGCGATGCCCTGCAGGCCCTCCTCGTCGTGGGAGTAGACGGTGAGCTTCCCGGCCACCTTGGTGTTGCCGGCGGCGTCGGTGAGCCGGACCGTGCCGTCCCTGGAGGTGTGCAGGACCGACCGGTCGGGCAGCACGGTCATCGAGATGGGCTCGCCCATCTCGGCCGCGCCCTTGGCGAGCGTGACCTGCTGGAACGAGGGCGCGAGCGCCTGTCGGGGCGCCGAGTGGTCGAGCAGTGCGGGCGCTTGGGCGACGGCGGTCGCCGGTAAGGCGGTCTGGACCGCGGCGGCCACCAGGAGCAGGGCGGCGGACGCGAGGCCGGTGCGGGTTCGCGGGGATCTGGTCATGGTGACGTCGTCCTCCTGGACTTCACTGCCTGGACGTGCGACGAGGGGTGGTTCGCCGGCCGGCAGGGCGACCGGCGAACCCGCGGACCCCGCGATCAGGGGAGGACCCACTTCTGGTTGCCGACGTCGAGGCAGTCCCAGAGGTGCAGCGCGGTGCCGTCGGCGGAGTTGTTGCCCGCCACGTCGAGGCAGCGCCCCGACCTCGGGTTGCGCAACGAGCCGTCGGGCTGCGCGACCCACTGCTGCGCGCCCGTCCCGTTGCACGTCCAGAGCTGGGTGACGGTCCCGTTCGCCGAGCCGCCCTGCTGCACGTCCAGGCACTTGCCGAGCGCGCGGAGGGTCCCGTCAAGGCCCACCGTCCACTGCTGCGCGACCGTGCCGTTGCACGTCCACAGCTGGACCTTCGTGCCGTCGGCCGTGCCCGCGTTGCTGATGTCCGCGCACTTCGCGGCGAGGCCCTTGACCGGCCCGGTGCGGGCGGTGGTGCCCGGCTTGACGTTGAGGGTGTACCAGGCTTCCGTGCTCCACAACGCTTTGCCGGACTCGGAGGAGAACGGTCGGGGCGAGCGCAGGTGCACCACGTGTCCGTGCTGCAGGCCGGAGAGCATGACGGTGACCTTCTTGCGGTCCGCGGAGGGCGTCGCCGACTGCACGGTCAACGCCTGCTGGCCGATCTTCGGTCCGCCGTAGGTCGACGTCGGCAGGTAGCGCCACTGCGTCGCCTTGTACTTGGTCGCGAGGTCCTGCACCGTCTGGGCGGACAGCGGTTGGGTGTACTCCAGCTCGAAGCCGCCCTGGACCGCCCGCATGGCCACGACGTCGAACGCCTCCGCGCCGTTGGGCGTCAGCTTCTGCAGGCCGAAGTTCAGCTTGCCCGCCTGGCCCCAGTTGCCGCCCGCGCCGATGCCGCCGGTGTAGATCGCGCCGTCGGGGCCGAGGCTGATCCGGTTCACGCCGGATTCGAGCCCTTGCGTCATGCGGAACACCGCGCCCTGGTACTCGCCGCCGACCTTCTCCAGGAAGCCGCGTTGCAGGCCGCCGTAGGTCACGTCGCCGAAGACCAGCTGCCCGGCGAACGGTCCCGTGGTCAGCTGCACCGGGTTGCTCGGCGAGTTCGCGATCTCGTTCTGCGGCAGCCACAGCACCGGCGCGGTGATCGCGCGGTTGTCGAACGGGCCGACCGGGTTGGTGTAGTGGTTGAAGAACCGGTCCTGCTTGACGTGCACCAGCTTCGACGACGGCAGCCAGCCGCCCTGGTTGTCGGTGACGAAGACGTCGCCGTCGGGGCCCCACCCGATGCCGTGCGGCGTGCGCAGGCCGCCGGCGAGGTAGGAGATGGCGCCGGTGGCCTTGTCCACCTTGATCGTGGTGCCGCGGTTGGCCGCGGGCTGGGGGTCGGTCGTGGCGCCGCCGTAGTTGATCGCGACCGACAGGTTCAGGTAGAACGCGCCGTCCCGGTACAGCATCCCGAACGCGAACTCGTGGAAGTTGCCGCCGAACGGCCAGGTCGCGACGCGGCGGTAGTTGTCGGTGACCCCGTCGCCGTTGGTGTCGTTCAGCTCGGTGAGCCCGGCCTTCTCCGACACGTACAGCTTGCCGTCGACGTACTTGAGCCCCATCGGTTCCTGGAGCCCGGAGGCGATCCGCTGCGTGCGCACCTTCGTGGGGTCGGTGGCTCCCGTGACACCGCTGATCAGGTGCACCTCGCCCAGCTTGGTGTTCGAGCCGCCCCAGGTGGCGATGGCCAGCCGGCCGTCCGGCAGCCAGTCCATGCCGCTGACCTGCGGCTCGAACCCGCTCGGGCGCAGGTTGGTCAGGGAGTAGGCGGGGTGCACGCCGGTCAGCGGCAGGCCGTCGCCCGGTGCGTCGCCGCTGCCCTCGCACTCCTTGCGGCCCGGCGCGGTCACCCGGACCACGCCCGCGTCGGTGCTGAGCGCGGAGTTCGGCACGACGCTGAACCCGGTCGCGCCCGGCGGCTGCCACT
This sequence comes from Actinosynnema sp. NPDC002837, assembly GCF_040295345.1. Lineage (NCBI taxonomy): Bacteria > Bacillati > Actinomycetota > Actinomycetes > Pseudonocardiales > Pseudonocardiaceae > Actinosynnema > Actinosynnema sp. NPDC002837. The sequence continues at coordinate 32,969 of NZ_JBEOVG010000021.1, read as the reverse complement.
CCAGGGTGAGCTGCTGGCCGCCCCCGTTGTCGAAGTGGTCGACGCGCAGGGAGTGGTAGCCGGCCCCGAGCTGGACCGAGCCGCTCTTCGACTCGCTGCCGTGCAGCCCGTCGTGGTCGACCACCACCGCGTTGTCGATCCGCAGCCGGGAGCCGTCGTCGCTGGTGAGGCGGAAGCCGTAGGTGCCCGCGGTGGTGACGGAGACGTTGCCGGTCACCTCGGTCAGGAAGCGGTCGGCGAGGCCGAAGTCCCCGGTGGTGGTCCAGTTGACCGACGGCATCAGCTTGTCGACGTTCGGCGTCTGGCCGGTCTTGAGGGTGCACAGCCGGGCGAGCTCGGTTTGCAGGTCGAAGACCCTGAGCGTCACCCCGGGCTCTTGGGGTGGAGGCGCGGCGGCGTGCGCGGGCGAGGAGACCGACAGGGACGCGGCCGTGACGAGGGCGATCGAGGTGAGGGAACCGGCGGCGCGCAGCCACCGGATGCGACGGGCGGGGAACGACATCGGCGGTTCTCCCTTGAACTAAGCCGGTGAGCAGGGGACTCGACTCGGCAAGGGGGTTCGGGCAGGGAGCCCTGGGAGCCGGCGTGTTAGGCAGGTCACATCGGGCCAGGCGACGGTAAGGCGACTTTTGTACAGAGTCAACGAAAGATTGTTCAAGAATTACGAAAGTACGTCGAAGGATGGCGAAAGTACCGGCATTCAGCCGCAGGCCGATCGTCGGTTCGGTGCTGCGGGTTGCTGCCTTCGCCCGGCGCACGCCCAGGCCGTCTCAGGTGATCCCGGACCCCGGCCTGGCGCACGGCGCAGGACGCCGCCGGCAGGCGCGTGGTGGCGCGCCTGCCGGCGGGTCCGCGGAAGCGGGAACGGTCAGCTCGCGGCGTTCATCAGGTCCACCGCGCTGTGCTGGCGTGCCGCGTCGCTGCGCTGGAACGGCCCGGCCCACGGCTGGTCGTAGGAGTCGCTGCTGGACCGGTCGCGCGCGTGGGCGGTGTCCGCCTGCCTCTTGAGGTAGGCGGTGTACGGGCGGTCCGGCAACGCCCGGTTCAGCTGACCGAGCCCGCGCACGAAGGCGCCCTTGAACGACGGGACGTCACCGCCGCCGCCGTTGTCGAACACGATCCCGCCGGGGTTGAGCGCGGTGCTGGTCGTCGAGGCGTCGGCCAGCGCGCGTGCCCTGGCGAGGTACGCCTGGTCGCCGGTGGCGCGGTGCAGCTCGGTCAACGCGGCCGGCGGCACGCCCTGGTTGTAGCTCCACGGGGTCTGGCCGTTGTTGCGGCACGTCGACGTGACGAGCCCGTCGTTGACCAGGTTCGAACCGTTGATCATCCCGCTGTTCTCGAACCACCGCCAGCCGTCCCTCGCGCGCTGGGCGTAGGTCGTCTCACCGGGCAAACGGTTGTGCAGCGCGGCGTTGAGCTGGACGTACAGCGAGTTGGCGATGGCGTTCTTGTAGGTCCGACTGGACGTCCACCAGATGCCTCCGCCGCAGGTCTGGTCCCAGTACCGGTGGACGTGGTCGGCGCCGGCGCGGGCGGTGTCGAGGTAGCGGCGGTCGCCGGTCAGGTCGTAGGCGGCGATCCACGCCAGGCCCCACCACGCGACGTCGTCGTTGTACTCGTTGATGAAGTTGCCCGCCCAGGCGTTCCGGTTGAGGTCGTAGGTCCGCGCGATGGCGTAGCGGTAGCTGCCCATGCCGCTGACCCGCGCGTTGTCGATGATCGCGTTGAGCGCGTTGGCGGCGTTCCACCAGCCGGTGGTGTCGAACAGGCCGGTGCTCAGGTTGTAGCGCTGCATCAGGGCGGTGGCCGCCGCGGTGCCGCGGTTCCCGGCGTTCCACGTCGTGCGGTACCAGCTCGTGCAGGCGATCGACGACGACCCGGCCGGCTGGCCGCAGGCCCGCAGCAGCCCGACGCCGAGGTTCGCCCAGTCGTCCACGTTGTGCATGGACGTGCGCCAGCCGCCGTAGCCGGCCGGTGTCGTGGTCGAGCCGAGCTTGGGCTGCCAGGTGACCCCCGCGTCGTAGGAGCGGTCGAGCCAGACCGCGTCGCCCTGGCCGCCACCGGAGATCACCGCCCAGCCCATGGTCTCGGAGCTGTCGAAGTGCAGCGCGACCCGACGGGTGCCGACGGGCACGGACTGGGCGACGCGCTCCCCCGCCGAGAGGGCGGGGTCGCGGCCGTCGCAGTGGAGGTTGCAGACCGGTCCGAGGGCGATCGACCGGGAACCGGCGGAGGGCCGGGACGGCGACCGGTGCGCGCTGGGCGGCAGGGCGGGGTCGCGGTCGTCGCAGTAGCTGTCGCAGACGGCGGTCGCCGGCGGTGGCGCGGTGACCGGATCCGGTGGGGTGGCGGGCGATGCGGGCGCCAAGACCACAAAGGACAGGAGCAGGGATGCGTGAACCACGGTGTTCAGCACAGGACCTCCCCAACGGGAGTGGGTGGCCGACAGGGTGTGAGAACGCTCTCACACCGAGGCTAGGACCGGCCTTCGCACAGCGTCAACACGGAGCACCGGACAGGTTCGTGTCAAAGCCGGCCGGCCGCGGCCCTCGAAGATCGACCACGCCGAGCCGCCCGGGTTCGCGCACACAGTCCAAAGAGGACGGAACAAACGGCCCTCGACCTTCGGGCCCTGGGCGTCGACGACGCCAAGTCGGCCGCCCGCGCGGCCGACACCCTGATCGGGAATGGAACCCCTGAAGCAGTGACACACCGCGTCGACCACCCCGAACAATGCACGGATCAGCCGGGTAGGGGTGGTGCCGAAAATTCATCGCCCATCAGCCCGGCAATTCACCGGACATCATTCCGCAAATTCGAGAGCACCTCGGGAGCACGCCCTGCGAATCGCATTCCGACAAGGCGCCGAAACCCGGTGGCGGATGGCTTCACGGCCATCCGCCACCGGGCTCGGGACTTACTTCACTTGCCTTGCTTGACCAGGGCGCCGGCGTCGATCTTCAGGTGCGTGCCGGTGGTGTAGCGCGACTCGTCCGAGGCCAGGTACAGCACCGCGTGCGAGACGTCCTCCGGCTCCACGAACGGGATCGGCATGGCGTGGAACGCGAAGAAGCCCTGCACGCCCTCCTCCGGGGTGGGCTCCTCCAGGTCCGGCCGGAAGATCTTGTACATCGACGGGTTGTGCATCATCGCGGTGTTGACGTTGGACGGGTGCACCGCGTTGATCCGGATGCTCATCGGCGCCAGCTGGGTGGCGAGGATGTTGGTGTAGAGCACCAGGGTCTGCTTGGCGACCGAGTACGCCGCGCCGCCGGGGCCCATCGGGCCGGGGTCGCCGTGGCCCGGCATCAGGCCGACCGCGGAGCCGACGATGATGACCGACGAGCCGGGCTGCAGGTAGGACAGCGACGAGTGCACGGTGTTGAGCACACCCGTCAGGTTGATGTCGACGATCTGGGTGAACGTGGTGAGCGGGCGGCCCGGGCCGAGCTGGGCGATGCCCGCGTTCGGGATCACCACGTCCAGCTTGCCGAGCTCCGCCACGCCGGCGTCGATCGCCTGCTGCAGCGCGGCGCGGTCCCGCACGTCGACCTTCGCGGTGAACGCCCGGCGCCCGGCCTTCTCGATCAGGCGGGCGGTCTCCTCCAGGTCCTCCTCCGAGGCCATCGGGTAGTCGATACCCGGGAGGTCCTCGCAGAGGTCGAGGGCGATGATGTCGGCGCCCTCCTCGGCGAGCCGCACCGCGTGGCTGCGACCCTGCCCACGCGCCGCGCCCGTGATCAGCACGACCTTGTCTTCAACGCGGCCCATTGTGCGGCCTCCTGCCATCGCTGTGAACGAACAATTCGTCGACGGATGCCGCGATCACCGGTTCCGGTGTTCCGCGTCGGAACTCGCGAACACCCGTCGGAGCATTGACACCCGCCAACTGTCTACCGGTCCCCCGCAGCCCAGGGAAGACATTCGACCCCCTAGCGGCCCGGTGTTCCGAACTCGTCCGCAATCCCCTGTCGGGTAAGGGGACTAGGGGCTAGGCACTCCCACGACCCCTGGTTACAGTCGTCCACTGAACCGGTTTGAGCAGCCGATCCGAGGAGCACGGCATGAGCGGCACCCAGGACACCTCGATTCCGCAGAACGACGCCGACAACGCGTTGGTGGAGGCCGACTTGCTCGTCGAGGACGTGTCGATCGACGGCATGTGCGGCGTCTACTAGGTCGACCGGATGGAATTCGACCCGGACCGGCCGTACCGCTGCTCGCCCGCGCTCGCGCTGCGCCCGGAGCCGTTCGGCGCGCTCGCCTACCACTTCGGCACCCGTCGGCTGTCGTTCCTCAAGTCCACCAAGCTGGTCGAGGTGGTGCGCTCGCTGGAGCACCAGCCCTCCGCCGCCGCCGCGCTCGTGGCCGCCGAGGTGCTGCCCGAGGAGCACCGCACGTACCTGGCGGCCCTCGCCCGGCTCGCCGAGGCGGGCACGATCGAACCGCGCCCGTAGGGCCGGCCACCTCGCTGAAAGGCGCGCGATGAAGCTGTCCGAGCACTTCAAGCTGGGTCTGGACGCCCCGATCTGCCTGACCTGGGAGCTGACCTACGCCTGCAACCTGGCGTGCGTGCACTGCCTGTCGTCCTCGGGCAGGCGCGACCCGCGCGAGCTGAGCACCCAGGAGTGCAAGGCGCTGATCGACGAGTTCCAGCGCATGCAGGTCTTCTACGTCAACATCGGCGGCGGCGAGCCGACCGTGCGCCCCGACTTCTGGGAACTGGTCGACTACGCGGTGGACCACCAGGTGGGCGTGAAGTTCTCCACCAACGGCGTGCGGATCGACCGCGCCCGGGCCCGCGCGCTGGCCGCGTCCGACTACGTCGACGTGCAGATCTCGTTGGACGGCGCGACCGCCGAGGTCAACGACGTGGTGCGCGGACCCGGCTCGTACGCCACGGCGCTGCGGGCGATGGCGAACCTGCGCGACGAGGGCTTCCGCGACTTCAAGATCAGCGTGGTGATGACCCGGCAGAACGTCGGCCAGCTGGACGACTTCGCCGCCATCGCCGAGGAGCACGGCGCGCAGCTGCGGATCACCCGGCTGCGCCCGTCCGGTCGCGGCGCCGACGTGTGGGACGAGCTGCACCCGACCGCCGAGCAGCAGCTGCGGCTGTACGAGTGGCTGTCGGCCAACGGCGACCGGGTGCTCACCGGCGACTCGTTCTTCCACCTCAACGCGCTGGGCTCGGCGCCGTTGCCGGGGCTCAACCTGTGCGGCGCCGGCCGGGTGGTGTGCCTGGTCGACCCGGTGGGCGACGTCTACGCGTGCCCGTTCGCGATCCACCGGGAGTTCCTGGCGGGCAACGTGCGCGAGCCGGGCGGCTTCACCGGGGTGTGGCGCGGGTCGGACCTGTTCGCCCGGCTGCGGGAGCCCTCCGACGGCGGCGCGTGCTCGTCGTGCTCGGCGTTCGACTCGTGCCAGGGCGGGTGCATGGCGGCGAAGTTCTTCACCGGCCTGCCGCTGGACGGGCCCGACCCGGAGTGCGTGCGCGGGCACGGCGAACGGGCGCTGGCCACGGTCGGCGCGGCGCCGCGGTCGGACGTCGACCACTCGCGGCGCAAGGCGGTGCCGCTGCAGCTGACCTTCGGGCCGCCCGCCGTCGTCCCCGCGCCGGCCTTGCGCCCGTGCGACCCGAATCCGCTGAGCGGGTTCGAAGTGCCGCGATGACCGCGTTGACCGGTCCGGTCGTGCTGGCCGGGCGGACGGCGCCGAGCCGGGTGCTGTTCGGGCCGCACGAGACCAACCTGGGTGACGGGCGCGCGCTGTCCGAGCGGCACGTCGCGTACTACGAGCGGCGGGCGGCGGGCGGGGCCGGGCTGATCGTCACCGAGGCGGCGAGCGTGCACGACTCGGACTGGCCCTACGAACGCGCGCCGCTGGCGGCGTCGTGCGCCGACGGGTGGCGCGCGGTGGTCGCGGCGTGCCGCCCGCACGGCGCGCTGGTGCTGGCGGGGTTGGGGCACGCGGGCTCGCAGGGCAGCTCGGCGTACGGGCAGCGGGCGTTGTGGGCGCCGTCGCGGGTGGCCGACGTGGTGAGCCGTGAGCTGCCGGCCGAGCTGGAGGAGCGTGAGATCGCGGCGCTCGTGGCGGGGTTCGCGGCGGCGGCGGCCTCGGCGGTGGCGTGCGACGTGGACGGGGTGGAGGTCGACGCCGGGCAGTACTCCGTGCTTCGGCAGTTCCTCTCCGGGCTGACCAACCTGCGCGGTGACCGCTACGGCGAGGACCGGACGGCGCTGCTGGTCGAGGTGCTGGCGGCGGTGCGGGGCGAGGTGGGCGACGGGCGGGTGCTGGGGCTGCGGCTGTCGTGCGACGAACTGGCGCCGTGGGCGGGGATCACGCCGGAGCACGCGGTCTCGTCGTTCGCCGGGTTCGCCGACGTGGTCGACTACGTGGTGCCGGTGCGCGGGTCGGCGATGAACGTGTCCGCGACGCGGCCCGACTCGCACACCGAGCCGGGGTTCAACGCGGGGCTGTGCCGGGCGGTCCGCGAGGCGGTGTCGGGGCGGGCGGCCGTCGTGTGGCAGGGCAGCGTGGTCGACCCGGGTGCGGCGCGTGCGGCGGTCGAGGACGGCACGGCGGACCTGGTGGAGATGACGCGGGCGCAGATCGCCGAACCGCGCTTGGTGTCGCTCGTGCGGGCGGGGACGCCGGAGCGCATCCGGCCTTGCGTGCTGTGCAACCAGTTCTGCCGGGTGCGCGACAGCCGCAACCCCCGGGTGAGCTGCCTGGGCGACCCGGGCAGCGGGTACGAGGTGGAAGAGCCGCCGGTGGACCTGCCTTGGCCGGGTACGGGCTGGGACGCGGGTTCGGGCGCGGGCACTCGTTCCGGCGGCGGTTCGGACGCCGGCGTGGGTGTTGGTGCGATGTCGGACGCCGGCGCGGGTTTTGGCGCGGGTGCGGGTATCGGCGCGGGCTCGGTGTTGGACGAGGTGTTGGTGGTCGGTGGTGGGCCCGCCGGGTTGGAGGCGGCGCGGGTGTTGGCGTTGCGGGGGCGGTCCGTGCGGTTGGTGGAGCAGGAGGACGTGCTCGGGGGGACGTTGCTGGTCGCGGCGCGGCTCGCCGGGCGGGCGCGGCTCGCGGAGTTGGTGTCCTGGCTGGAGCGGGAGGTGCGGCGGCTCGGCGTGCGGGTGGAGAACGGGACCAGGGTCGACCTCGCCGACCTCGACCCCGCGGCCTCCGTGCTGCTCGCCACCGGGTCGGTGGCCGGACCGCGGGCGTACACGTCGGACGGGCCCGTGATCGAGACGCGCGACCTGCTCGCGGGACTCGCCGCGGGCGCGCAGGTGGACGACCTCGTGCCGGCCGGACCGGTGCTGGTGGTGGACCCCGTCGGCGACTGGACCGGCGCGGGCACGGCGGAACTGCTGGCCGCGGCCGGTCGGGACACCGCCATCGTCACCCAGGACCCGGTGATCGGCACGCAGCTCGCCATCACCGGCGACTTGGCCGCGGCCAACACCCGGTTGCAGGTGGCGGGCGTGCGGCCGCACAAGCGCGCGGCACTGCGCCGGGTGCTCGACGGGCGCGCGGAGTTGGTGAACGTCATCACCGGTGTCGAGTCCGGTGTGGACTGTTCGGTGGTGGTGCACTGCGGGCACCGGCTGCCCAGCCCGACTCCGACCGGGCTGGCTTCGGCGGGTGACTGCGTCGCGCCGCGCACCGCGTACCAGGCCGTCCTCGAAGGCCGACGTGCCGCACTGTCGTTGGCCACGTCCCCTCGCGTGCTCGGGCGGGTGTGACGTGTCGCGCTACCGGTACCTGTTCTCCCCCGTCCGGCTCGGCCCGGTCGTCGTGCCCAACCGGATCGTGTTCGCCGCGCACCTGACCAACCAGGCGCGCCACGGCCTGCCCAGCGAGGCGCACGCGGAGTACTACGCCGCACGTGCGGCCGGCGGCGCGGGCCTGATCATCACCGAGGAGCACTCCACCCACGTCACGGACTGGCCGTACGAGAAGCTGGTGCACGGCTTCCGGCGCGAGGCGATCGCGGGCTACCGGCGGATCACCGACGCGGTGCACGCGCACGGCGTGCCGATCTTCGCGCAGCTCAACCACAACGGCGGCCAGGCGTCCTCGATGTACTCGCGGCTGCCGGTGTGGGCGCCGTCCGCGGTGCCCGACCCGCTGTTCCGCGAGGTGCCCAAGGCGATGGACCACGGCGAGATCGCCGAGGTGGTGGCCGGCTACCGCACCGTGGCCGCGCACTGCGTGGAGGGCGGCTTCGACGGCGTGGAGCTGCAGTGCTCGCACTCCTCGATCGTGCGCGGCTTCCTGTCACCCGTGACGAACCTGCGCACCGACGGCTACGGCGGCTCGGCGCGCAACCGCGCCCGCATCCTGCTGGAGATCGTCGAGGCGGTCCGGGAGGCGATCGGACCGGACCGGGCGCTGGGCGTGCGGCTGTGCGGTGACGAGCTGATCGAGAACGGCACGAGGATCGAGGACGCCGTCGAGGTCGCGCGGATGGTCGAGGCGACCGGCGCGGTGGACTACCTCAACACCTCGATCGGCGTGGCGACGTCCACCCTGTTCATGATCGAGGCGTCGATGGCGTTCCCGCCGGGGTACGCGCTGCACATCGCGAGCGCGATCCGCGAGGCCGTCCGCCTGCCCGTGATCGGCTCGGGTCGGATCAAGGACCCGGCGCAGGCCGAGCGCGCGCTCGCGGAGGGCCAGTGCGACCTCGTCGGCGTGGTGCGCGGGCAGATCGCGGACCCCGAGTTCGCCGCGAAGGCGCGCGCGGGGCGGGCGGGTGACGTCAACGCGTGCCTGTCGTGCAACCAGGAGTGCGTCGGTCGGGTCGGGTTGGGGCGTTGGCTGGGCTGCGTGGTGAACCCGCGTGCCGGGCGGGAGACCGTCGTGCTGCCGACGCCGCGCCGACGTGGCCGACGGGTGTTCGTGGTGGGTGGTGGGCCGGCGGGGTTGAAGGCCGCGGCGACGGCCGCGGGGCGCGGGCACGACGTGACGCTGCTGGAACGTGCCGCGCAGGTGGGTGGTCAGGTGGCGCTGGCGGCGACCGTGCCGAGCCGGGTGGAGCTGGGTGAGCTGGTGCGCGGGCTGCTCGCGGAGTGCGGGCGGTCCGGGGTGGACCTGCGGACGGGCGTGAGCGTCGACGCGGGGTGGTTGCGGGCGCAGGCGCCGGACGTGGTCGTGCTGGCCACCGGTGCGCGGCCGAAGCGCCCGTGGTGGGCCGGTGAGCTGGAACGGGTGGTGGACGTGCGGGATGTCCTGGAGGGGCGGGCGGCGCCGTTCGGCGAGGTGCTGGTGGTGGACGAGCTGGGGTTCCACCAGGCGACTTCGGTGGCCGAGCTGCTGGCCGACCGGCGGGCCTCGGTGCGGATCAGCACGCCCGGGATGGTGGTCGGCCAGGACCTCGGGCTGACGCTGGACCTGGAGATGTTCACGATCCGCGCGCACGCCAAGGGGATCGCCCAGTCGACCGACGAGGTGGTGACCGGCGCGTGGCGGGCGGAGGACGGCGGTGTGCTGGTCGACCTGCACAAGCACACCACCGGGGTGACGGTGCAGCAGCGCTACGACTGGGTGGTGTGCGCGGTGCACCAGGACCCGGAGGACGGGCTGTGGCAGGAACTGCGGGACGCGCCGTTCGAGGTGCACCGGGTGGGTGACTGCCTGACGCCGCGGCGCGCGGACTCGGCGGTCGCCGAAGGCCACCGGACGGCGGCAGCCCTGTGAGCGCCGCGGTCGGTGGGTCGGCTCCGCGCCCGGGAGATCCGGTTGAGTCGGATGTCGGTGGTCGGGCTGAAGTGGCGGAGCAGTCGCGCGGCAAAGCAGAGGGAACCTCGCAGGCGGGCGGCAAGGCGGCGAGGGCGCAGCAGACCGGCGGCCAGACCGAAGTGGTGCGACAAGCCGGTGAAGGCGTGGGCAAGCGCGTCGCGGTCGTCCCGGTTCGTGACGGGGTGGTGCCGTTGGGCGCGGACGAGGCGGTTGCCGAGGCCGGTGGGGTGGCGTTGATCGTCGGCACCGGCACGCGGGTGGCGGCGGGAGCGCTCGGGGCGTTGGCGTTCGGCACGCTCGTCGAGGCCGGGGCGTTCGCGCCAGGTCGGTGGGCGCGTGGGCTCGTGCGGGCGCTGGCCGGGCACCACTGCGTGATCCTGCCGGGCTCGCCGGACGGTCGCGACCTCGCGCCCCGGCTCGCCGCCGAACTGGGCCGTCCCCTCCTGCCCGGTGCGGTGCGGGTGTCGGACGGTGGTGCGGAAGTGGTGCGGTGGGACGGTCGGGTGAGTGTCGAGCTCGCCGTGGACGGGCCGTTCGTCGCGACGCTGCTGCCCGGCGTGCGCGGCGTCCACGCGGTCGACGGCACGCCCGACCTGGTCGAGGCGGCAGCCGACGACCGCGACGCCGAGGACGCGACGTCGGTCGAGGTCCTGGCGCCCGACCCCGCCACCGCCGACCTGGCCGAGGCGCCCCGGATATTCGGCGCGGGCGTCGGGCTGGGCGACGCGCGGGCCGTCGACGTGATGGCACGGGTGGCCGCGGCGCTCGGCGCGTCCGCGGGCGCAACCCGGGCGGTCACCGACGCTGACTGGGCGGGCGCCGAACGGCAGATCGGCACCACCGGCGTCGTGGTGAACCCCGAGCTGTACGTGGCGTTCGGCGTGTCCGGCGCGGTGCAGCACACCAGCGGGCTCGGCAGCCCGGCGCACGTGGTGAGCGTGAACACCGACCCGTCCTGCCCCATGACCGCGATGGCGCACCTCGGCATCGTGGCCGACGCGCCCGCGGTGCTCTCCGAGTTGGCCGCGAGGTTGGGCGTATGAGCGAGTTCGACGTGGTGGTGGTCGGCGCCGGGCCGGCGGGATCGGCGGCGGCGCTGGAGGTCGCCCGGTCCGGTCGCTCGGTCGCCTTGGTCGAGCGCGGCCCGTTCCCCGGCTCGAAGAACGTCTACGGCGGCGTGGTCTACGGCCGCGTGCTGGACGACCTGGTGCCGAACTGGTGGGAGCACATGCCGGTGGAGCGCTGGGTCACCCGCCGCTCCACCATGGTCATGACCGAGGAACGCGCGCTCACCGTCGACTTCCGCACGCAGGACTGGGGCCGGCCGCCCCACAACGGCGCGACCGTGCACCGGGCCGACCTGGACCCGTGGCTCGCCGGGCTCGCGGTCGAGGCGGGCGCGGTCCTCGTGCCCGCCACCGTGGCGACCGGGCTGCTGCGCGGGCCGGACGGCGCGGTGGCCGGCGTCCGCACGGACCGACCGGACGGCGACCTGCGCGCCGGGGTCGTGATCGCGTGCGACGGCGTGAACTCGTTCCTGGCCAAGGAGGCCGGCCTGTTCGACGCCTCCCGCCAGGCGGAGCACACCATGCTCGGGGTGAAGGAGACCATCGCCCTGCCGCGCGACGTGATCGACCAGCGGTTCGCGTTGCGCGGCGACGAAGGCGCGGACATCGAGATGCTCGGCTGCACGGGCGACGTGCCCGGCGGCGGTTTCCTCTACACCCAGCGGGAGTCGGTCTCGCTGGGCGTCGTGCTCGCGCTGCCCGGCCTGGCCGCCGCGCGCACCCGGCCGGAGGCCCTGCTCGCCGACCTCAAGCGGCACCCGGCGATCGCGCCGCTGATCGCGGGCGGCGAGGTGGTCGAGTACTCGGCGCACCTCATCCCGGAGGGCGGCTACCGCCACCTGCCACGACTGGCCGACGACGGGCTGCTGCTCGCGGGCGACGCGGCCGGGTTGTGCCTGGCGGCCGGGATCTGGCTGGAGGGCGTGAACTTCGCCCTGGGCTCGGGCGCGCAGGCCGGGCGCAGCGCGGTGGCGGCGCTGGACGAGGGCGACACCTCGAAGCGCGGCCTGGCGGGGTACCGCAAGGCGTTGGAGCGCTCGTTCGTGCTCGCCGACCACCGCAAGCTGCGCGACATCCCGGGCCTGGTGATGTCGGAACGGGTGCAGCGCCAGTACCCGGGGCTGCTGTGCGACCTGGCGCAGTCGGTGTTCCAGGTCGACAACCCCCGGCCCAAGCCGGGGCTGCGCGGGTTGCTGCGCCGCAGCGCGAAGGACAACGGGGTGCGGCTGCGCCACCTGGTGCGCGACGCCGTGACCGGGATGCGGGGGTTCGGATGAGCTACGCCGAGCGGGCGTTCGACGACGTGCTGTCCACTGTGGAGTTCCACGTCGGCGAGCGGGCGCACATCACGGTGGACACCTCGGTCTGCGCCTCGTGCACCTCTCAGGTGTGCGTGCACGCGTGCCCCGCCGACCTGTTCGTGCCCATGGCGGACGGCGGCATCCTCTTCAACTACGAGCACTGCTTCGAGTGCGGCACGTGCTACCTGCTGTGCGACCAGCCGGGTGCGATCACCTGGACCTATCCCGACGGCGGCCAGGGCGTCGTCTTCACGAAGGGGTGAGGCCGGTGCTCGTCGTCGCCGCCCTGCGCCGGACCGAGACGCACGCCTCGGTCGACCCGCTCACCGGGCGGGTCCGGCGCAACCCGCGCACCGGCGGGCTCGCCGAGGCCGACCGCTGCGCGCTCGAACACGCCGTGCGCCTGGCCTCCGCGCTGCCCGGCGCCCGTGCCGTCGCGGTGACGCTCGGTCCGCCCGGGGCGGACGACGTGCTGCGACTGGCCCTCGAAGTCGGCGTGGACGAGGTGCTGCGGGTGGACCACCCGGCGGAGGACGACCACACCGACGACGGCAGCCGGACCGCGGCGGCGCTGCTGGCCGGGCTGCGCGCCGGACCCGGCGTGCCGGACGTCGTGCTGTGCGGGGACCGCTCGGCGGACCGCGGCACCGGGACCACCCCCGCGTTCCTCGCCGGGTTGCTCGGCGCGCGGCAGGCGTTGGGCCTGTGCGAACTGGACCTGCGGGACGGTGAGCTGCACGGCGTGCGGCGGCTCGACGGCGGCCGGCGCGAGCGGCTGCGCATCGGGTTCCCCGCCGTGTGCTCGGTGGAGCCCGGCGCGGTGCGGCTGCGGCGCGGCGCGCTGCCCGCGGTGCTCGCCGCCCGGCAGGCCGTGATCCCGGTGGTGTCGCCGGGTGTCCGCGCGGACCACCGGGTGACGGTCACGTCCGTGCGCCCCTACCGACCGCGGCCCCGCGTGCTCCCGGCGGCGAGCACCGCGTCGCACCACGAGCGCATCCTGGCGCTGTCCGGGCCGACCGGTCCGAAGGTCCGCTCGCGCGTCGTCACGCCCGGGACGCCGCAGGCCGCGGCCGACGAGCTGCTGGCGTTCCTGCGCGAGCACGGGTACCTGCCGTGACGCCGCGCGTCGCCGTGGTCACCGGAGCCGCGCGCGGCATCGGCGCGGCCGTCGTCGGCCAGCTCGCCGAGCAGGGCTGGCGGGTCGTCGCGGTCGACGTCCCCGGCGACCTGCCCGGCGTGCCGTACCCGTTGGGCACGCGCGAGCAGTTGGCGGAGCTGGCGGCGCGGTGGCCCGGCCAGGTGCTCGACGTCGTCGCGGACGTGCGCGATCAGTCCGGTGTGGACGGAGCGGTCGCCCTGGCGGAACGGGAGTTCGGCCGGCTGGACGCGGCGGTGGCCGGTGCGGCGGTGATGGTCGGCGGCACGCCCCTGTGGGAGACCACCGACGAGCAGTGGGACGCCTTGTTCGACAGCGGGGTGCGCGGCGTGCTGAACCTGGCCAGGGCCGCCGTGCCCGCCCTGCTGCGGGCGCCGACGCCGCGCTCGGGGCGGTTCGTCGCCCTGGCCTCCGCCGCCGCGCACCGCGGGTTGTGGCACCTCGCCGGGTACAACGCCGCCAAGCACGCCGTGGTCGGCCTGGTCCGCGGGCTGGCGACCGACCTGCGCGGCACGGGCGTCACGGCCACCGCCGTCTCCCCCGGCTCGACCACGACGGACATGCTGACCGCGAGCGCCGCGCTGTACGGGCTGGCGGACGTGTCCGAGTTCGCCGGGCACCAGCTCGTCGAGCGGCTGCTCGACCCGGACGAGGTCGCCGCCGCGGTGAGCTGGCTGTGCGGCCCGCAGTCCTCGGCCGTCACCGGAACCGTGCTGCACGCCGATGGAGGGTTTACCGCATGAGCGAGTTGTGGCTCCGCCTCGACGGGGGCACCCGGACGTTGGCCGGTGGTCGCGTGGTCCTCGGCGGGTCGCCGTACCGGGTGATGCGCCTGTCGGCGACCGGCGCGAAGGTGGTCCGGTCGTGGCTCGACGGCGAGCCGGTCGGCGACGACCCGGCCCGGCGGGCGTTGGCCCAGCGGCTGGTGCGCGCGGGGATGGTGCACCCGGTCTACAAGGTCGGCCTGACGACCGCGGACGTCACCGCCGTGACACCGGTGCGCGACCAGCCCGGCGAGCTGCGCACCGTGGACGGCGTCGCCGCCTCGATCGTCGTCGACGACGGGTCGGCGCGGAGGGTGCCCGGCGCGGCGCTGCGGCACCCGGTCGCGCGCGGTCCGGCGGCGGCCCGCAACGCCGGCGCGGCGCTCGTGCGCACCGAGCTGGTGGCGTTCCTCGACGCCGACGTGCACCCGGACCCCGGTTGGCTGGACGCCGTGCTGCCGCACTTCGCCGACCCCGAGGTGGCCCTGGTCGCGCCGCGGGTGCGCAGCCTGCCGGGCGACTCGACGCTGGCCCGGTACGAACTGGTGCGCTCACCGCTCGACCTCGGCACCGCGCCGGGTCCGGTGCGCCCCGGCGCGCGGATCAGCTACATGCCCAGCGCCGCGATCGTCATGCGCACGTCGGTGCTGCGCGAGATGGGCGGCTTCGACGAGAGCCTGCGCTTCGGCGAGGACGTGGACCTGGTGTGGCGAATGGTGGCCGCCGGGCACCTGGTGCGCTACGAACCGGCGTCCACGGTGGCGCACGAGCCGCGATCGACCTGGCGGAAGTGGTTGCGCCAGCGGTTCGACTACGGCACGGGCGCGGCCCCGCTGGGGCTGCGGCACGGTCCCGCCGTGACGCCGGTGAAGATGTCGCCGTGGAGCGCGCTGGCCTGGGCGTTGGCCGCGGTGGGCCTGCCGGTTGCGGGCGCGGGCGTGGCGCTGGGCACGGCGGCGCTGTTGCCGCGCAAGCTGAAGCGGTACGAAGTGCCCGAGGTGGACTCGCTGCGGCTCGCGCTCCAGGGCCACCTCGGCGCGGGCACGCAGGCGGCCGACGCGATCACCAGGGTGTACGGACCGGTGGCGATGCCGCTGATGGCGCTGTCGAAGCGGGGGCGGCGGCTGCTGGCCGCGTCGCTCGCGCGGCACCTCGTGGAGTGGCGGGACAGCCAGGTCGAGCTCGACCCGGCGCGGTTCCTGGGGCTCCGCGTCGTCGACGACCTGGCGTACGGCTGCGGGGTGTGGTGGGGGTGCGTGAAGCACCGGACCGTCCAGCCGCTGCTGCCCGAACTCGTCGACTGGCCCGGCAAGCTGCCGCCGTCGTGACCGCGCTCGGCGATCTCACGTGGCCCGAGGTGGCGGAGCTCGCGCCCCGCAGCGTGCTGGTGGTGCCGATCGGCTCGACCGAGCAGCACGGGCCGCACCTGCCCGGCACGGTGGACACCGAGGTGGCGGCGTGCCTGGCCGAGCGGGTGGCCTCGGCACGGCCGTGGGCCGTGCTGGC
This sequence comes from Actinosynnema sp. NPDC002837, assembly GCF_040295345.1. NCBI lineage: Bacteria > Bacillati > Actinomycetota > Actinomycetes > Pseudonocardiales > Pseudonocardiaceae > Actinosynnema > Actinosynnema sp. NPDC002837. Next base: position 17,431 of record NZ_JBEOVG010000021.1, on the reverse strand, counting down.
GCCCGCCGTGCCCTACGGGTCGAGCGGGGAGCACGCCGGGTTCCCGGGCACGCTGTCGATCGGGCACCACGTGGTGCGGGCGCTGGTGCTGGAGCTGGTGCGGTCGGCCGACGTGTTCGCCGGGGTGCTGCTGGTGTCCGGTCACGGTGGCAACGCCGAGCCGCTGAGCCGGGCGGTCGCGACGGCGGTCGCGGAAGGGCGGTCGGTCGCGGTCTGGTCGCCGACTGGTCCGCCGCGCGACAGCCACGCCGGGCACACCGAGACGTCGGTGATGCTCGCGGTGCGCCCGGAAGCCGTGCGGCTGGACCGGTTGGAACGCGGCGACACCCGCCCGTTGCCTGAGCTGATGGGCGTGCTGCGCGAACGAGGGCTGCGACCCGTCACCGCGAACGGCGTGCTGGGCGACCCGACGACGGCCTCGGCCGAGGCGGGCCACCGCATCCTGGCCCGGTGGACCGCGGACCTGCTGGCCGCGGCGGACCGCTTCCACCACGCCCACGTCGGTGCTTCGCCCACGCCGTGACGGCCGCGGTGGGGCATGGTGAACACGCCACGCCCCACCGGGAACCCCATGCACGACCGCGGGTTACGACACGCCCTGTCCCGTGAGGACGGAGGCCAGGTCGCCCCGGTTGTTGGCGTTGAGCTTGCGGTACACGCGGGTCAGGTGCTGTTCGACCGTGCTGACCGTGATGTAGAGCGTGCGGGCGATCTCGCGGTTCGAGTGACCTCTCGCCGCGAGCATCGCGACCCGCTGCTCGGCGTTGCTCAGCACCGGCGCGCCCTCGTCCGCCCGAGGCGTGAGGGTGACCGGCCGGGCGTCCGGGGCGTGCATGACCGGCGTCGTCGGGTGCGGCGCGGTGCGCTGCCGTGACGCGGCGCTCACCGAGCCCGTGGGCGTGACGCCCCGGCAGGCCTTGGCGACCTGCTCCGCGCGGCTGGCTGTCTGGCGCGACAGCTCGGCCTCCCCCAGGTGCTTCTGCACCGCGCTCAGGTCGGAGAGCGCCTTGGCCAGCTCGTACCGGTCACCCGAGCCGTGCAGGGCGTTGATGGCCTGCTTGAGCAGGGCCGGCCGGTGCGCGGGCTCGGTGGCCAGGGCGAGCAGCCGCAGCGAGATGCCCTTGGTGCGCAGGTCCACGCACCGGCCCGGTTCGAGCTGCTGGCTGAGCAGGTCGCGCGCCTCGGACACCCGCTTGAGCTTCAGGCTGGCCTCGGCGACGTCGCTGCGCCACGACACGAGCGCCGGCACGTCCAGGCCCCACTTCTCCGCCTGCGCGCCCGCGTCGCGGAAGTCCCGGATCGCGGCGAGCGCCCGGTCGGTGGCGAGCAGGTGGTGCCCGCGCGCCTGGAGGTACCGCAGCCCGCCCAGGGTGGCGAACATCGACTCGGGCACCACGACCGAGTTCAGCACCTCGGCGGCTTCCTGGTGTCTGCCGGTCCTGGTCAGCGCGCTCACCAGGACCGAGACCGGGTAGCCGACGACCATGCCCCAGTTCTGCGGCGGCAGGACCCGCAACGCGGTCTCGGCGTTGGACTTGGCCGCCGACAGGTCGCCGCAGCGCAGCGCGACCTCGGCCCGGATGTTGCTGAACACCGCCAGCCACGTGGTCGCGCCGCGCCGGGTCGCCTCGTCCACCAGCGAGTCGCACCACTCGGTGGCCTTGTCGAGCCGGTTGCCGTAGGCGAGCGCGAGCAGCGCCGACGACACGATGCCGAGCGTGTTGTCACCGAGGCAGTAGCTGCGCACGATCTGCTCGGCGCTCGACGACGCGGCGTCGTTGGCGCCCTGGGTCCACACCGTCTCGACCGCGGCCACCGCCTGCGACCACGGGTCGCCCGCCGCGGGCCGGTCGGACGGGGGGAAGTGGTTGCGCCCCGACCCGTAGATCAGGTGGTGGGCCAGTCGCAGCTCGGCCTCGATCAGGGGTTCGGACAGCGCCGCGCTGTCGTGCGCCGCGCGGAGGACGTCCGCGATCTCCTCCTCGTCGCCGTTCCACAGCGCGCAGCGGATGAGGACGACGGCGTCACGGCCGGAGAGCTTGCCCTCCCGCAACGCCGTGCGCAGAGCGGGCACGTACGGCGCGGCGGCGGACGGGTTCAACCGCCACGAGGCGCGCGCGAGCATGGCCGTGATCGTCAGTCGGGTCGGCTCGTCGGCGCACGCGGTGAGCGCGAGCTTGAGGCAGCGCAGGGCCAGCTGCACGCGGTCGGTGGCCAGGGCCTGCTCGGCGGCGGCGCGCAGCAGGCCGACGCCCCAGCCGTCCGGGACGCACCCGGCCGAGATGATGTGGTCGGCGACGTCCATCGCGGAGGCGCCGCGGCGGTGCAGCATCTCGGCGACGTCCAGGTGCGCGGTCGCGCGCTCGCAGGCCGACATGCCGCCCAGGAGGGCGTCCCGGACCGCGGGGTGCCGTGACCGGCCCGCCGTGAGGATCCCCGCCTCGGTGAGGATGGCGAGGACCTGTTCGACGTCCTTGACGTCCACCCCGGTCAGCAGCGACAGCTCGGTCGGCTGGCTGAGGTCGCCCAGCACCGCGACCGCGCGGGCCACGTCCAGCGTCTGGTTGTCCCAGCGGTGCAGGCACGACAGCACGGCGCGGCGGAACGCCGGGCCGACGACCGGCTCGCACCGCTCGGCGTCGCCGCTGTTGAGGTAGTCCTCCAGCAGCGCCTGCACCAGCATCGCGTTGCCGCCGCTGAGCCGGTGGACCTCCGGCGCGAGCCTGCCGGCCGCGGCCGGGTCCACGACGGACCGCTCGACCAGTTCGGCCACGCCGAGCTTGGTCAACCGGGCGAGGTGGAGCCGGTGGTGCGGGCGGCGGGTGATCTCCGAGCCGAACAGCAGGTCGGTCGGCTGCGACCGGTCCCACTCGGTGACCACGAGCAGGATGCGCGCCCAGCCGAGCCGCCGCTGCAGGTACAGCAGGAGGCGGCGGGACTGGGGGTCGGCGTACTGGACGTCGTCCACCCCGATGACCAGCGGCCGGTCCTTGGCCAGGTGCAGGATGATCGCGCAGATCTCCCGGGCGGTCTGCGCCTCGTCGGCGGACGAGGAGAGCCGGTCCCACACCCGTTCGGCGACGCCGTTGGGCAGGCCGGCGCTGTGGAACAACTGGTCGAGCACCCCGGCCGGCAGGCCGGTCTCGTCGCGGGAGCCGCTGGCGCCGAGAAAGGTCGCACCGCCGGCCGTCACCAAGCCCGCGAATTCGTGAAGAAGTTTCGTCTTGCCGCTCGCGGGACCACCGCGCACCACGACCAGTTGGCCACAGCCCGCGGAGATTTCCGCCAGGCGACCTTGCAGCAAATCGAACGCTTCCTCGTATTGAACAAACGCCATGCGTCTGACCCCCAAGCCAGCTCACGGGTACATCACTCAAAGCGAAGACCTGAACACGGCGCGAGAGGTATCCGTTTCAATACGAGACGACCGGGGAGCCGTGGTAGGACGGCGCCCCGATACCCTTCACCGTGCGTGGTGGCCGCTGGTGCGGCCGAGTGGAGCCTACCCACAAACGGGTGAGGTGTGGTGTGTTTGCGGAGATCCGCAAAAAGGGTTCCTACTACGCGTGACCGAGATAGGTGAGCACGGCGCGCACGCGTCGGTGCTCATCGGGAGTCACATCGAGACCGAGTTTGGCGAAGATGTTGCCGATATGTTTCTCGACCGCCCCCGAGGAGACGTGCAGGTCCCGTTCGATAGCCCGATTGGACAAACCTTGGGCCATTAGGCCGAGTACTTCAGTCTCCCGGTGCGTCAACGCGGCGAGCGGGTCGACCTTGCGCCGCGCGATGAGCTGCGAGATGACCTCGGGGTCGATCGCGGTGCCGCCGGCCGCGACCCGGCGCACCGAGTCGAGGAACTCCGCCACGTCGGCGACGCGCTCCTTGAGCAGGTAGCCGATCCCGGTCGTGCCGCCGGCCAGCAGCTCGGCCGCGTAGGTCTCCTCGACGTACTGGGACAGCACGAGGACGGGCAGGTCCTTGACGATCTCGCGGGCCGCCACCGCGGCGCGCAGCCCTTCGTCGGTGAACGTCGGCGGCAGCCGCACGTCGACGATCGCCATGTCCGGCCGGTGCTCCTCGACCGCGCGGAGGAAGTCGTCGGGGTTGTCCACGGCGGCGACCGTCTCCATGCCCTCGTCGGCCAGCAGGCGCTGCACCCCCGCCCGGAGCAGAGCGGCGTCCTCGACGATCACAACACGCATGCGCTCTCCTGACAGCAATGCCGGTACGCGAGGCACCCTACCGGCCGAGCGCCGCGGTGCCCGGCGCTTCGCGTCACCACGAACAGGGCAGCTCAGCGCGGATGACGGTGGGTCCGCCGACCGGGCTCTCCACGGTGATCACGCCGTCGATGGTGGCCGCGCGGTCGGCCAGCCCGGCGAGCCCGCCGCCCGGGCGGATCTTCGCGCCGCCGACGCCGTTGTCGGTGATCTCCAAGGTGACGCCGTCGCCGTCGCGGCGCGCCCGCACGGTCACCTCGGTCGCCTCCGCGTACTTGGCCGCGTTGGTCAGCGACTCGGCGACGATGAAGTAGGCCGTCGTCTCCACGGCCGCCGGCGGCCGGGGGTTGAGCTTGGTGTCGATGCGCACGTCCATCGGCGACTTCGCCGCGAGCGCGGACAGCGCGGCGTCGAGGCCGCGGTCGCGCAGCACCGCCGGCGAGATGCCGCGGGCCAGGTCGCGCAGCTCCGACACGGCGAGCTTGGCGCCGACGTGCGCCTCCTCGATGAACTCGCGCGCGGACTCCGGGTCCTGGGCCAGTCGCATCTTGGCCTGGCCCAGGCTCATCGCGACCGACACCAGCCGCTGCTGGGCGCCGTCGTGCAGGTCGCGCTCGATGCGGCGGCGCTCGGCCTCGGCGGCGTCGACGCCGCGGGCCCGCGACGCCTGGAGGCGTTCGGCCCGCCGTTGCAGCTCGGACTTCTTGGTCGGGCCCAGGACGCCGCGCGCGACCAGCCCGTGGGCGAAGCCGATCCACGGCACGGCCCAGATGCTGACCGGCACCAGCACGACGCCGATCGCGGCGACGGCGAACTCGGCGATGCCCAGCGGCATCGCGAGCGCCACGTAGGCGACCTCGCGCCACGTCCGCGAGTCGGTGATGCGCCGGAACACGCGGCGGATCAGGCCGCGGTCCTCGTCCGGGTCGAACTCGATGGGCGCCACCGGCGGCACCTCGACGTCGAGCATCCGGCCGACCCACTGCCGCTCGACCCGGCAGAACCAGCCGGTCATCCGCAGCGTGCCCTCGACGATGGGTATGCCGATCCAGATGGGGGTGGTGATCGCGCCGACCACCAGGCCGGTGAACGTCAGGCCGAACTGGACGACGCGCGGGACGGCGCTGGCGAAGAAGAAGCCCAACGTCCGCAGGATGCCCTTGCGGGACCCGGCGAACACCCCGTCCCTGCGCACCAACATGTCGCCTCCGACCTGAACGTCACCGCCCGTTGGTGGCGATGAGCTCCCCCCGCCAGCCCAGGTCAGTAATATGGCACACGGAGCCGGACGCGGGGGAAGGTTGCGCCGAACGCCGGATCAGCCGTGCTCGACCAGGTGCTTCTCCAGCACGTCGGCCGCCAGCCTGCTGCCGCCCGACTCGCGCACGTGCCGCTGCATCTCGCGGGTGTTCGCCGCGATCGCCTCGTCGCCCGCCACCTCGGCGACCAGTTCCCGCAGCTCCTCCACCGACATCGTGCCGAAGGGCAGGATGCGGCCGACGCCCAGCTGCGTGATCCGCTTGGCCGTCGGCTGGTCGACCGGCGTCAACGGGATCATCACCATCGGCGTGCCCGTGTGGAGGGACTCCATGACGCTGCCGAGGCCGCCGTGGGTGACGAAGACGCTCGCGCGGTCGAGCACCTCCAGGTGCGGCAGCCAGCGGTGGATCTCGACGTTCGCGGGCAGCGGGCCGATCTCGTCGGGGTCGATGCCGTCGCCCACGGTCATCACCACGTGCCACGGCTCGGTGGCGAACGCGTCCGCGGCGACCCGGAAGAACTCCGGCATCTGGTTGAACACCGTGCCGAGGGACACCAGCACGACGGGCCGGTCGCCGGCGGACGGCTCCCACTTGCCCAGGAACGGCCGGTCGTCCATCGACGGGCCGACGAACGCGAAGCGCTCCTCGTCGAAGGTCTCCCCCGCGAACTGGAACGCCCGCGGCAGGTAGACGAGGTTGAACTCCTCGCCCGGCAGCACGAACTCCGACACCGGCGTCTCGATCCCGAACGAGGCGATGACCTCGGCCATCGCGCCGAACACGTCGCCCATCTCGTCGGGCACCTCGCTGACCACGCCGTCCTCGTCCTCCATCATCGCGTGGAGGTAGGAGAAGTGCTCGTTCGAGGCGAACACCGAGACGGACTGCAGGGCGGGCCGCTGCCACTTCAGGCCCAGGATCCGCCAGGCGAGCGGCGTGGCGGAGTCGGCGATGACCATGTCCGGCACGTCGTCGGCCAGGCCCTCCAGGGCCGCCCGGACCATCGCGCCGCTGTCCTCGACCAACGTGCGCGGCATGAACGACGCGTCGGAGTTGATGATGTCGAGGATGTCGACCTTGTCGTACTTCGAGTCGTACGGGAGCAGCGTGGCCCCGGAGGGCTTGACGACCTCTGCCATGCTCTCACCGGTGACGTAGGTGACCCGGTGACCGCGGCGAATCAGCTCGGCCACGACCGAGAGGTTCGGGAACACGTGACCGCGGTCGGGGATGCCGACGAACAGGAAATGGTGGGACATCGCTGCGGGTCCAATTCGGTAGGCGGGCTCAGGTCTGAGGCGGGTACTGCCGACGGTATGAACCGCCGCCCCGTACGGACGGCCCCTAGAGGCCCCCTAATTCGACCCTTGTCGGGCGAAACCTCCCGTCGTCCGACGTCGACTGTTACCCGGTAATACACCCGTGCGGCGCAATCCGGAAAGCCCGCGTTCACCCCAATGGCCCCGGCCCGGCTACTGCGAACGATAGGGGGCGCGAAGCGTGGGAAACAGCTGCCCGCCGTTGCTCCCTATGGCACAATCCCCGCAGATCAAGCGCCCGGCGCGACGTGGACGCCGCGACCGACGCCGTGTCCCGGCACCGGCGGGCTGTTTCCGCCCGTCCCGGCCCATGATCATCCCAATCAGTCACCACGAACGTCGCACCGCTCAACCGAACGAGGGGGACCACGGATATGGCCGATGACTTCGCGATCGAGGCGAACGGCCTGGTGAAATCGTACGGGTCGGTCCAAGTGCTGGCCGGTGTCGACATCCGGGTCGCCCGGGGCGGCATCTTCTCGCTCCTCGGTCCCAACGGCGCGGGCAAGACGACGATGGTCCGCATCCTGTCGACCCTCGTGCGCCCCGACGGCGGCACGGCGCGCGTGGCGGGCCACGACCTGTTGAAGGACCAGCGCAAGGTGCGCCGCGCCATCAGCCTGACCGGTCAGTCGGTCGCGCTGGACCAGCGGCAGACCGGCGAGGAGAACCTGCGCATGATGGCGCAGCTGTCGGGCCTGTCCGGCTCCCGCGCCCGCGCGCGGGCCAAGGAGCTGCTGACGCAGTTCGACCTCGTGGAGGCCGGGTCCCGCCGCGTCGGCACCTACTCCGGCGGCATGCGCCGCAGGCTCGACCTCGCGGCCGGCCTCGTCGGCGAGCCGTCCATCGTGTTCCTGGACGAGCCGACGACGGGTCTGGACCCGCGCAGCCGCCGGATGATGTGGGAGGTCATCAGCGGGCTGACCGCCGCCGGCGTGACGATCTTCCTCACCACGCAGTACCTCGAGGAGGCCGACGAGCTGGCCGGCCACGTCGCGCTGCTCGACGGCGGGCGCGTGGTGGCCGAGGGCACGCCGACGGAGCTGAAGGAGCGGGTGGCCGAGCAGCGGCTGGACGTCACGTTCGTCGACGACGACGCGTTCCGCGCCGCCCTGGGCTTCCTCGGCGAGCGCGCCGTGCACCGCGAGGAGTCCCGTCGCACGATCGGCATCGCGACCGACGGCACGGCGGCGCACATGCGGGCGCTGCTGGACGAGATCGACGCGGACCGCACCGCGGTCACGCAGTTCGAGGTGCACAGCGCGACGCTGGACGACGTGTTCCTCGCGCTCACCGGGCGCGCCGCGACCCGGGCCGAGGACCAGACCGGGAAGGCCGACGGCGACGCCGAGGCCGAGCACGAGAAGGAGAACTCCGGTGTCTGACACCGCCACCCCGCCGTCTCGCATCGGCCACTGGCCCGCGATGAGCAGCCGGGCCGCCCGGCTCGCGCTGCGCGACCTGGACGCGCTGCTGACCACGTGGATCCTGCCGATCGCGATCATGGTGCTGTTCATGTCGCTGTTCGCGGGCGCCATCCAGACCGGCACCGACTACATCCTCTACCTCACCCCCGGCATCCTGCTGACCTGCGCGGGCTTCGGCGCCGCCACCACCGCGGTCACCGTCAACAACGACATGACCGGCGGCATCGTGGACCGCTTCCGGTCGATGGACATCAGCGGCGCGCCGGTGATCGCCGGTCACGTCCTGGTCGGCACGATCCGCACGATCATCACGCTCGTGCCGGTGGTGGGCGTCGCGCTGCTGTACGGGTTCCGGTCCGAAGCGACCGCGCTCGACATCCTCAGCGCGGTCGGCATCATCGCGCTGTTCATCTTCGCGATGGCTTGGTTGGCCGCGTCGGTCGGCGTGCTGGCCCGGTCGAGCGAGGCCGCGAACGCGTTCACCTTCGTGGTCGTGTTCCTGCCCTACCCGAGCAGCGCGTACGTGCCGATCCACACCATGCCCGGCTGGTTGCAGCCGTTCGCGGAGTACCAGCCGGTGACGCCGGTCATCGAGACCATCCGCGGCCTGCTGCTCGGCACGCCGGTGGGCGACAACCCGCTGCTGGCCGTCATCTGGTGCGTGGGCATCGCCGCCGCCGGCATCGTGTTCTGCACGGTGATGTTCCGCCGTCGCACGGCCTGACCGCAGGAGCACGAAAGGCCCGGCCGGGAATCATCCCGGCCGGGCCTCTTCGTCTACCGAGGACGTCCACAGTGGACGTCGGATCAGGGTGTTCTGGTGCCCACGAACAGCCCGCGTGCCGCGTGACCGCCGCCCTCGACGTACTCCACCGGGCAGCCGGCGTCGGCGAACGCGGCCTCGTACTCCGCCCTCGTGTAGAGCCCCAGGCTCTGGCGGTCGGTGAAGTAGCGGATGTTGTCGCCGTCGGCGCCGCTGACCAGGTAGTGCATCTCCACCACGCTGCGCGCCTTGACCGTCTTCCACCGGCCCATCCGCGACACCACGACCCCGTTGTGCTCGAACGTCGCGGTGACCAGCTCGCCGCCGTTCCAGTGCTCGGCGAGGATCCACGGCTCCACGACCAGGACGCCCTTGGGCGACAGGTGGCGCACCATGTTCTCGGCCGCCGCGCGCAGCCCCGCCAGGCCGGGCAGGTAGCCGACGGAGCTGTACATCGAGCACACGGCGTCGAACTCGCGGTCCAGCGCGACGTCCCGCATGTCACCGCAGTGGATCGGCACGTCGGGCAGCTTCGCCCGGGCGTGCTCCACCATGGCCGCGGACAGGTCCACGCCCACCACGTCGAACTGCTCGGCGAGGTGGACCAGGTGCGAGCCCGTGCCGCAGCCGAGGTCCAGCAACGTGGTCGCGTGCGGGCAGCGGTCCAGCACGAGACCCCGGATCACGTCCGCTTCCGCGCGGTAGTCCTTGTGCGCCTGGTAGATCGCGTCGTAGGCGTCGGCGAATTCAGCGTCGTACACGGGAACCCCGTTCGGTCACGGCGTCGCGGATGATCCCGGCGATGCCGATGATCTCCTCCTCGCCGATGGACGTGCCGGTCGGCAGCGCCAGCACCCGCTCGGCCAGGGCCTCCGAGTGCGGCAGCGGCAGCGGGGCGTGCACCCCGGGCGCCTGCTTGTACGGCTCGATCTCGTGGCACGCGGGGTGGAAGTAGCGGCGCGCCATCACGTTCCGGGCGTGCAGGACCTCGCACATCTCGTCGCGCGACAGGCCGGCGACCGCACCGTCGACCTCGATCACCAGGTACTGGTTGTTCGACCGCTCGTCGGGCGCCTGCTCGCGCACGGTCACGCCCGGCACGCCGGCCAGTTCCCTGAGGTACAGCTCGTAGTTGAGCAGGTTGTGCTTGATGAGCTCGTCCATCACCTCCAGCGAGGTGAGGCCCATCGCCGCGACGCCCTCGTTCATCTTCCCGTTGGTGCCGCAGGAGACGACGTCGCGGTCCGGGTCGATGCCGAAGTTGCGCATGGCGCGGACCCGCGCGGCCAGCTCGGGGTCGTTGGTCACCACCGCGCCGCCCTCGAAGCTGTTGAGGAACTTCGTGGCGTGGAAGCTCAGCACCTCGGCCGCGCCGAACCCGCCCAGCGGCACGCCGCCGTAGGTGGAGCCCAGGCCGTGGGCGGCGTCGAAGATCAGCGGGATGCCGTGCCGCTCGGCGATCGCGGTCAGCTCGGCGATGGGGCACGGCCGGCCGAACACGTGCACGGCGACGATCCCCTTGGTGCTCGGGGTGATCACCCGCTCCAGGTGCTCGGGGTCGATGTTGCCGGTCCCCTGGTCGATGTCGCAGAACACCGGGACGACGCCGATCCAGCTCAGCGCGTGCGCGGTGGCGACCCAGGTGAACGACGGCACGATCACCTCGTCACCCGGCCCGATGCCGCACGCCCTGGCGGCGAGCTGGATGCCGACGGTCGCGTTGACCACCGCCACGCAGTGGTCCGCGCCGGTCACCTCGACCAGTCGCTGCTCGAACTCGCGGACCAGCGGACCGTCGGTCAGCCACAGCCTGTCCAGTGCCTCGTTGAGGAGCTCGAACAAGCGAGACCGATCACCCACGTTCGGGCGCCCCACGTGCAGCGGGCTGCTGAAAAGAGGCTCGTCAGGCATTCCTGCATGGTGCGGGCCGGTCGACCGCCCCTTCAACCCCTACGGAATGCCGGCCACCCCTCGGCCGCCCCTTAAGGAAATCGGGCGCACCCCCGACCCACCCTTAGCTTCCGCGCCGGCCTTGATTCCACCGCGCCGAGGCCACACGATCGAGCGGGTCGACCGCGTCGATCCTCCGTCCACATTACCCGGTCACGCGGCACCGTCGACTCTTTCCAGCGCCGATCCCCCGATCGACCGCGCCGGCCCGCTCACGAGCCACAGGAAGTGCCCAGTGTCCGAAACCACGGCGGCACAAGCCGTCCTGCTGCGCACCACGGATGCGACGACACCCGTGCGCATCGCCGAGTCGGTCTTCGCCGACTCCGGTTCCGAGATGTCGCTGCCCGAGTTCCTCCAGTGGTTCGCCGAGAGACTGGCCACCGACGGCAGCGTCATCGACAAGATCCCGCTGCGCGACCTGAAGGGGTGGCGGACGGACCCGGACACCGGGAACCTGGTCCACGACAGCGGCAAGTTCTTCGTGGTCGAAGGCCTGTCGGTGCGAATCGAGGGCGCGGCGGTGCCCGCGTGGACGCAGCCCATCATCAACCAGCCGGAGATCGGCATCCTGGGCATCCTGGTCAAGGAGTTCAACGGGGTGCTGCACTGCCTGATGCAGGCCAAGATGGAACCGGGCAACTGCAACACCCTCCAGCTGTCGCCCACCGTGCAGGCGACCAAGAGCAACTACACGCGGGTGCACAAAGGCGCACCGGTGCCGTACCTGGACTACTTCACCGACACCGGCCGCAACCAGGTGCTGGCGGACGTGCTGCAGTCCGAGCAGGGTTCCTGGTACTACCGCAAGCGCAACCGGAACATCATCGTCGAGACCACCGACGACGTCGAGCTGCTCGACGGGTTCTGCTGGCTGACCATCGGCCAGCTGCACCACCTGTTCGAGATCGACAACCTGGTCAACATGGACTCCCGCACGGTGCTGTCCTGCCTGCCGTTCTCCGGGGACCGGCTGACCGAGGCGTTCTCGGCGACGGGCGGCGCGGTGCGGCTCGACGTGCTGCGCTCGTGCAGCGACGACGAGGGCAGCCTGCACACCATCGGCGAGATCCTGAGCTGGATCACCGGCGCCCGGACCCGGCACGACGTGGCCACCACGCGCATCCCGCTGGACCAGGTCGAGCACTGGGTGCGCACGGACGAGCGGATCTCGCACGAGAGCGGGCTGTTCTTCAACGTCGTCGGCGTCGACACGGTCGCGGGCAACCGCGAGGTGCGCAGCTGGACCCAGCCGATGATCGAGCCCACCGACGTCGGCGTGGTGGCGTTCCTCGCCAAGCCGATCAACGGCGTGCTGCACGTGCTGGTGAACGCGCGGGTGGAACCGGGTTACCTCGACGTGGTCGAGCTGGGCCCGACCGTGCAGGGGATGCCGAGCAACTACTCCGCGCTGCCCGCCGCCGCGCGCCCGCCGTTCCTGGACGAGGTGCTCGCCGCGCCGCCGGACCGGGTGCGGTTCGAGACGGTCCTGTCCGAGGAGGGCGGGCGGTTCTTCAACGCGCAGACCCGCTACACCGTGGTCGAGGTCGACCTGGAGGTGCCGCCGGAGCTGGCGGAGGACTACCGCTGGATGACGCTGCACCAGCTGGTGAGCCTGCTGCGGCACGGGCACTACGTCAACGTGCAGGCCCGCAGCCTGATCGCGTGCCTGCACAGCACGTTCGGCGCGTCGAACTGGGACGAGGGGTGACGGTGCGGCACGTCAGGCTCGGCCGCACGGCCCTGAAGGTGAGCAGGCTGTGCCTCGGCACGCTCAACTTCGGCGTGCGCACCACGCGGGAAGAGGGCTTCGAGGTCATGGACGCCGCGCTCGACCTCGGCGTGAACTTCTTCGACACGGCCAACAACTACGGCTGGCAGGTCCACAAGGGATTCACCGAGGAGCTGATCGGCGAGTGGTTCGGCCGTGACGGCGCGCGGCGGGAGAAGGTGGTGCTGGGCACCAAGGTGTGCCAGCCGATGAGCGACCGGCCCAACGACCAGGGCTTGTCCGCGCGGCACATCATCGCCTCCTGCGACGCGTCGCTGCGCCGGCTGCGCACCGACTGGATCGACCTGTTCCAGCTGCACGACATGGACTTCACCGCGCCGTGGGACGAGGTGTGGACCGCGTTGGAGGTGCTGATCGGGCAGGGCAAGGTCCGCTACGTCGGCACGTCCAACTTCGCCGCCTGGTACCTGGTGTCGGCGCAGGAAGCCGCGCTGCGGCGCGGGAACCTCGGCGTCGTGTCCGAGCAGTGCGTCTACAACCTGGTCCGACGCGGCGCGGAGGCCGAGCTGATCCCGGCGACCACCGCTTATGGCGTCGGCGTGTTCGCGTGGTCGCCGCTGCACGGCGGTCTGCTGGGCGGCGCGGTGCGCAAGCTCGCGGACGGCACGGCGGTCAAGACGGCGCAGGGCCGGGCCGAGGTCGAGATGCGCACGCGGCGCGACCGGATCACCGAGTACGAGAAGCTCTGCGCCGACCTCGGCGCCGACCCGGCCGAGGTGGCGCTGTCCTGGGTGCTGACCAGGCCCGGGATCACCGGCGCGGTCATCGGCCCGCGCACCCTGGAGCACCTGGTCTCGGCCGAACGCGCCCTGGAAGCGCCGCTCGACGACGAGGTGGCGGGAAAGCTCGACGAGCTGTTCCCGGCGTGAGAACCGGGGTCGCGACAACCGGGAAATCCGCACGAACGCCGGACCGGCCAGCCCCCCGGCGGTCTTGGTGTCAGCGCCAGCGCCCAGGGGTGAGGCTAGCCCTACCCACCGGCTCAGGGCGCGCCCCATTCCAGCGGAGCGCCGACCGCTCGTAGTGTTCCTGGCAGCTGCGATGGGGCAAGACGAACGGCGCTGACGAACCTTTGAGGAGTCACGAAGTGGAAACCCAGAAATCCTCGAGCACGGCGATTGTCCGGCTGGATTCCGTGCGCAAGGTCTACGGCAAAGGTGCGAACAGCGTCACCGCGCTCGCCGATCTCTCGCTCGAATTCGAGAAGGGCACCTTCACCGCCGTCATGGGCCCGTCGGGCTCGGGCAAGAGCACGATGCTGCACTGCGCGGCCGGGCTCGACCAGCCCACGTCCGGCACGGTCGTGCTCGACGACGTCGACCTGGGCAAGCTGAACGAGAAGAAGCTGACGCTGCTGCGCCGCCGGCGCATCGGGTTCATCTTCCAGTCGCTCAACCTGCTGCCCGCGCTGACCGCCGAGCAGAACGTGACGCTGCCGTTGCAGCTGGCCGGCACCAAGCCGGACCGCGCCGCGGTGGAGGACGCCCTGGCGCAGGTCGGTCTCGCGGACCGCCGCCACCACCGGCCGACCGAGCTGTCGGGTGGTCAGCAGCAGCGCGTCGCCGTCGCACGTGCCCTCATCACCCGCCCGGCCGTGATCTTCGCCGACGAGCCGACCGGCGCGCTGGACACCCGGTCCGGCCGCAGCGTGCTGACCCTGCTGCGCAACGCCGTGCGCAACCACCAGCACACCATCGTCATGGTCACGCACGACCCGTCCGCCGCTTCCTACGCCGACCGCGTCGTGTTCCTCGCGGACGGCCAGATCGACAGCGAGCTGCGCAACCCCACCGCCGAGACCGTCGCCGAGCGCATGACGATGCTCGGCGCCTGGGCCGACAAGGACGCCGTCGGGTCGAGCTCGTTCGGGGGTGTCTGATGCTGCGCCTCGCCCTGCTGACGCTGCGGCACCGCTGGGCCGGGTTCGTGGCGACGTTCGTCGGCATGTTCCTGTGCGCGGCGATGATGATCGCGGCGGGTGGTCTGCTGGAGACCACCGTGCTCAACGCCATCCCCGCCGAACGGCTGGCCGCCGCGCCGGTCGTGGTGACCGGGGACCAGAGGTTCGGCGCCACCGGCTCGTTCAGCGAGCGCATCCGGCTCGACGAGGGCCTGGTGGACACCGTGGCCGCCGTCCCGGGTGTCGCCGAGGCCTTGCCCGACCGGGGCTTCCCCGTCCTGCCGCTGGGCACCACCCCGCCGAGCGGCACGCCGCTGGCCACCACGGGCCACGACTGGGACACCGCGAAGCTGCGCCCGTACTCGCTCAGCGAGGGCGCCGCGCCCACCGCGGGCCAGGTCGTGCTCGACCCGATCGCGCAGCAGCAGTCCGGCGCGAAGGTCGGCGAGCCGGTCACGCTGTCCATCGCGGGCGGTGTCGAGCAGTTCGAGGTCGCCGGCATCGCGAGCGGTCCGGGCGCGAACAACTCGGCGACCGTCTTCTTCACCGCCGAGGACGCGAGCCGGTTCGTGACCGACACGTCGAAGGTCGACGCGATCGCCGTGCTGCCCGAGCCGGGCACGGACACGGCGGCGCTCGCCCAGCGGATCACCGACGCGCTCGCGGGCAAGCAGGCGACCGTGCTGACCGGTGACCAGCGCGGTCACGCCGAGTACCCGGTCGCGCTGGAGTCCGACGACCTGCTGCTGATCTCGTTGATGCTGGCCAGCGTCGCCTTCCTGGTGTCGCTGCTGGGCATCGCGGTGACGCTCACCCTGGCGCTGCAGAACCGCCACCGCGAGCTCGCCCTGATGCGCGCGGTCGGCGCGACGCCGGGTCAGCTGCGGCGGATGGTGCTCGGCGAGACGATCGCGGTCGCGCTGGTCGCCTCCGCGCTGGCCGTCGCGCCGGGTGTCCTGCTGGGTCGCTGGCTGTTCAGCCGGGTCGTGGACGCGGAGATCGCGCCCAAGATGATGGCGTTCCACCTGGGCTGGATCCCCACCGTCGCCGCGGTGGTGACGGCCCTGGTCACGGCCGTGGGCGCGGGGCTGGTGGCCGGTCGGCGCGCGACCAAGACCCGGCCGATCGAGGCGCTCGGCGACCTCGCCGCCCAGCGCACCCGCGCCGGGTGGGTCCGGCGGGGGCTGGCGATCCTGTGCGTGATCTACTCCGGTGGCCTCGTCTTCGTCACGTTCAACTTCGTCAGCGGCCCGTTCGTGGCCGGACCGGCGACCTGGTCGTCGATCCTGCTGGCGATCGCGTTGCTGCTGCTCGGCCCGGACGTCTCACGGCTCATGGTCGCGGTCCTCGGTCCGCTGCTGCGCGCGCTGTCCGGGTTCTCGGGCACGCTGGCCACGCTCAACGCGCGGGCCCGGCCGGCTCAGGTGGCCGCCGTGATCACGCCGTTGATCCTGCTGGTCTCCGTGGGCACCGGCAGCCTGTACGTGAACACGACCGAGCAGAGCACGGTCGGCAAGTACACCGAGGGCTTCGGCGCCAACACGATCCTGCGGTCGGGCCCGGACGGGTTCGCGCCCACCGTGCTGGAGGAGGTCCGGGCCCTGCCGGGCGTCGGCAAGGCGTCGGAGTTCCTGGTGAGCAACGGGTTCATCACCTCGCCGACCGACGCGTGGGCGGGCCAGCAGAGCCTCGGCGGCTGGCAGCTGAAGGGCTTGACCGCGGACGCCGCGCAGGAGGTCACCACGACCAAGGTCGCGCAGGGCTCGCTGGCGGACCTGAAGGGCGACGCGGTGTCGCTCAACGAGGGTCACGCGCAGGCCATGGGTGTGAAGGTGGGCGACTCGATCACGATGCGCCTCGGTGACGGCGAGGAGGTCGGCCTGCGGGTCGTCGCGCTGCACGCCGAGGACGAGGACTTCACCTCGATCATCCTGCCCGCCCGGTTGCTGGCCGAGCACACCACGTCCGGCCTGCCCAACCACATCGTGGCGGCGCCGGCGGCCGGTACGGACGCGGCCCAGCTGACCACGGCGATGGAGGCCGTGACGGCGGCTCACCCGGGCAGCCACGTGGTGAACCGGGAGCAGCTGAACGAGGCGTTCGAGAACTACCTCGACGCGATGGCCACGATCAACTACCTGTTCCTGACCATCCTGCTCGGCTTCATCGCGATCTCGGTGATCAACACGTTGGCGCTGTCGGTCGGCAGGCGGCGTCGTGAGTTCGGCCTGCAGCGGCTGACCGGCGCGACCCGCGGCCAGGTGATGAGGATGACGATGCTGGAGGGCGTGCTGGTGGCGCTCATCGGCATCGTGCTCGGCAGCCTCATCGCGCCCACGACGATCGTGTCGTTCAGCCTGGCGCGGACGGGTTCGCCGTTCCCGGTCGGCCCGGTGTGGATGTACTTCGCCGTGGTCGGTGCCGCGTTCGTCCTCGTGCTCGCCGCGACGTTCACGTTCGCGATGCGTGCGACGAAGGGTCGACCTTTGGAGGCGGCACTGCCAGAGGCCGACTAGCACCACCCCGTCCAGCGCCGCGTCCGCTCAGGCCCTGCGACTTCCCCTTGGGGAGTTGTGGGGCCTGAGTGTTTGTGGGGGCGGGCTGGGTTTGGGTTGGGGCGGGGCGGGTTGGGCTGGTTGGGCTGGTTGGTTGGGGGTTGGGTGGCGCGGTGGTTGGGCGGGGCAGTGGTCGCGGTGGTTGGGGAGCGGCGGTGGTTGGGGCCGGCTCGATTTGACATGGGGCCCTTACGGGCACCCCAGGCAGGCCAAAGCCGGGCAGGCCTGGCGGGAAAAGCG